>CAYRPR010000420.1:0-2685 GCA_964425945.1 uncultured Verrucomicrobiota bacterium
CCGCACCGGGCCGATCACGGTGAGCGGTGGCGGAATAACGCGGACGTTTACAGTGAATCAAGCGGCGGCGAACGCGTCGCTGTCGATCAGTCCGACGAGCCGGAACCACACGAGCGCGTCGGCGAGTGGGCAGACAATCAGCGTAACCGCGAATGTATCCTGGACAGCAACGAAGTCGGCGGCGTGGATCACGATTACGGGTGGCGCATCCGGTTCCGGCAACGGCACAGTGACCTACAGCGTCTCGGCGAACGGCGGTTCTTCCCGCACCGGGACGATTACAGTGAGCGGTGGCGGGATAACGAGGATGTTCACAGTGAACCAGGCGGCGGCGAGCGGGTCGGATACGATGCGCATCAACAGCGGCGGCAATGCGTCGGGCGGCTGGGTCAAGGATCGCGGCGTATCGGGCAAATCCGCCACGCGAAGCGTGAAGAACACGATTCAGAACGCCGGCGACGTGCCGCAGTCTGTCTGGCGGACTATCCGCGTCATGCGCACCGGCGGCCAAGTCAACTACAGCCTGACCGACGTGGCGCCCGGCAATTATCTCGTGCGGCTCCATTTTGCCGATTTCTACTCAAGGCGGGCCGGAACAATCCGTTTTCATGTGGATATAGAAGGCACCCGCGTGTTGAACAACTTTGATGTCTTCAAGGCGGCGGGTGGCCGGTATCGTGCCATGATCCGTGAATTCCAGGTGTCAGTGAACGGGAATGGGCTACAGATTCGGTTGACTCCGAGGAAGAACGCCGCGTTCATAAACGGGATTGAGGTAATACCGATGAGCGCGTCGAGCCGGGCTGTTGCTGGGGATCCAGTCGCATCAGAAGTATCGGGCCACCTCTCTCCACAGGAAGTCTGGACCAGCGGGAATTGGGATGAGAAACACGATGGAGCGAAGGCCGCGGACGGTGATTACGCCACCTCATGGGTTGGCAATCCCGGCACTTCGAGCTGGTGGATCGCGCTGTCGTATGGCCGGCTGTTGCCGATCACGGATGTGCGATTATTCCATGCGGATGATTCCATAACCAATGCGGCCTTTGTCGGGAGCGTGGACGGCCAGACATGGTTCGACCTGCACGAGGCGCTCAAGCGGGGCTCGGCGGATATTGACTATCTCTGGATCCAGTTTGTTCCCGCAGACCACGAGTCCGATCTGGTCCCGCGCATTACCGAAATCGAAGTTGAGACCACGGAACAACTGATTCCCTCTGTGGATAAAACGGCGGGACGAAATGAATAAGTGATCCATATTTGGCTGATGTCATTGATCATCGCGTAGTAATCGAAAGGAGATGACATTATGAAAGGAACGTGCAAGCCATGAGCAAACAACCGATCGGTGTGCGGATAGCCCCCTATGGCATCGCAATTATCTGCTTTATCTTGCCGTTCGTAGAATTATCTTGCGCCGGCGACAAGATGTTCACACTGACAGGCGTGCAGCTAGCGACCGGCGCCGAAGTGAACGATCCGGTCGAGGGGAAGCCGATGAGGATCGAGCCCGATGGTCAGGCTATTGTGGCTGTTCTTGCATTGCTTGTTGCCCTTCTGGCGTGCATAGGTCGCGACAAAACGCCCTCACTCGTTGCGGCGATCGCCGGCGGGATTGCTTCAGCGGCACTGTTGCTGTTGAAGGTTGGTATAGACGCGGAGGTTTTGAAGAGGTCCGAGGGGATGCCGCTCACCGTCGAGTACTTGGGAGGATACTGGATTGCGCTGTTGGCTGCAATCGGCGGAACGGTACTGGCAATTGGCAGATCCATGGACCTGAATCCAGATAATACCTCGAACCAATCACGTGACGAGGAATCGCGCCACCTAGGGCCTGAAACCACCAGCGGGGATAAAGCCGGCGGCAGAGTCGGGGACTAAGCTGAGGTCTTATACCGAAAAGGGATCCATAATGCCTTCCTTACGCTTATGCGCCGGAATTGTTACAATATTCGCCGCACAGGTCATGAATGCCTGTGCATCCGATGTTAAACAATCTTCCGGCGCTTCATCCACGGGGGAAGTGGATGCGTTGCTTCCTCCGCTCTTACAGCAAGAAGGTATGCTTCATGTTGGCGTGGATAGTACAAAGATCAAAGATCCTCCTGAGAGGGGTGCCGACCCGACCTCTTCGGTGAGAGTTGGGGCGGCTGTGACACAGACCGGAAGCGCAATCAAATGCATTGCAGTGGATCAAACCAGCTTGGATTGGGCCGCACGCGAATTTGGCATAAGTTGGCCGTGGCCGCGCGAACTCTATGCGACCATCATTGATTTTTGCGGGCGCGGTAATGTGCGGGCTGTTGCATGCTCGGTATTATTTGCGAAGCCATCCATATACGGAATAGATGACGACGCAGCACTTGGAAATGCCATCCGCGCGGGGCCTCCGTTTGTGGCAGCCGTGTATTTGGGAGAGGAGGCCGCGCCGGATACTCGAACGACATGGCCAGCTGACGGTCCCTCGAAATCCCTCGCCATCCAAGGACTGGATGGGTGGTTGTCGAGCAGGGATAATGCTGCCATCAATGTATCACACGCGATATTCCCCGTGAGTAGCGCAACTACGAATGCTGGCATCATCGCCGATGTGCGAGCGGTGCCGGATAGGGATGGTGTCTTGCGCAGAATCAAGCCGTTCTGCGTGTTTGACGGCAAGGTGATGCCTTCACTTGGATTGGGTGC
>CAYRPR010000421.1:0-2670 GCA_964425945.1 uncultured Verrucomicrobiota bacterium
GGCATTTCGCGATGCCGGCGCCTCGATAACGGATGAGGACCTGTTCCCGTTGATCGATCGCAAGGCGCAGGTGTTTCAGGAGGTGGTGGCGGAGCGGGGCGTCGAGACCTATCCGGGGGTGATCGATCTGGTCCGCTCGTGCTCGGCCCATGTCCCGATCGCCATCTGTAGCGGGGCGTTGCGGCGGGATATCCTGTCCATTCTGGACCGGCTCGGGATATCAGATGCCTTTGCCGAAATTGTCACGGCCGAGGACGTGCATGCGAGCAAGCCGGATCCCGCCAGCTACCGGCTGGCGACGGAGCGCCTCGCCGCGCGCGCCGGGAATGGAATCCGTCCGGCCGGATGTCTCGCCATCGAGGATACGCCGGCCGGGATCGAATCCGCCAAATCGGCCGGTTTGCCGGTCTGGGGTGTAGCCACGAGTCATCCCGCCGGCGACCTGATGCGGGCGGATCGCGTGCTGGAAAATCTTGAAGGGGTGTTCTGGCCGGATATTGAACAATGGAGCCGTCATGCCAAGTCGTAGATCGAGCATCATCATTGGGGGTATCGTCGCGGTATCTTTTTCCTGGGCGGATTACATGGAGGCCCAGCGTTCCGATTCGATCTTCTATATGGACGGTTTGGCCGTGGACCGGCTGGCCGGTACGGAAGCGGAGCGGATCGCCCATGAGGAAATCGATATGCCGACGTTTGAACTCAAGCCGATACCCCGACGCGCTCCACCGCTTCCCCCGCCCGCGCTGGTGCGGGCGCCCGAGCGGAGCGGCGACACGTCGACGCCGGCGACGCAGGTGCAGATGCACATGCAGCAGGGGACGGAGCATTTTCAAGCCTCGCGCTGGCAGGAAGCCTTGAGTGAATTCCTGCAGGCGGATGCGCTGGCCCCGTCCAATGCGGCCATCATGGAGCGCGTAGCCGTGGCCGCCGCCTTGACCAAGAACTACGACACGGCCCAGATCTACTTCACACGGTACCTGGAAGCGAATCCGGATCGCACGACGCACCTGACCGGCCTGGCCGGCGTCCTGGTACGCCAGGGAGATTACCGGCGCGCCCACGAGATCCTCGGTCGGGTTATCGCGACCGAACCCGATAACATCAGCGCGCATTTGAATCTCCTGCTGATCGAATACGCCACAGGCGGGCAGGTCGCTTCGTCCTTCGACTGGTCCCACCTCAACCTGCGCGACACGATCTCGGTGGCTCAATGGCTACGGGGTGACCGGTCGGAAATGGAATCGCTGGTCTCGGCGGACGTATATCGCGCGCTCGTCGAGCGCGCCCTGGGTCGGGGCACCTATGGCCATTTGGACGTCATTCCCGATCAACTCTTCGCCTATGTGGATTCTGTGCAGAACAATCATCGCGACGAGGCGCGCCGCATCCTGCGTCGGATACTGGAGTACGGCGTGCGCAACCGCGGCACGCTCTCGGAGATGGCCCACCATCATCTGCTGGCCGGCGAGTACGGCGAATCCATGGCGATCATGGCCGTGCTGGCGGAACGGTATCCGGATACGCCGCGCATCGCCTATAACTACGGTCTGACCCTTGTGAAGAACGAGCGGTATGCCGACGCCATCCGCGCATTTCAGCGGGAGATGGCCGTTGATCCGGACTATGCCGACGCCCGCTTCGCGCTGGCCTGCGCCTATGCCGGCCTGGGCCGCATGGATGAGGCCTGGCCCATCCTCCAGAAGCTGACCGACGACTTCCCGGGGCGCATGGGCGAGTGGGTTGACGGCGACGAGACCTATCTCGTCGCGATCCGGTCGGATCCAAGATACCCGGACCTGCGGCGCCGGTTCCGATAGCGCGGGCATCAGGCGCGGGCCAACGAGAAGGAAGGTCCGGAAGTGCGTCGATCCCGATGGGCTTCGGAGCGCCCCGCATTGCGGGCAGGACGTGTTGGGCAGATGCCTGCGACTGGTCCCGCCTTGCGGAACTACCTGCAGTGAATCATCTGGGGCGATTTTCCCAAAATGCGGCCTTGCACTGCCTTGCCGCCCCGTGTAGCATCACCCGCCTGATACTAGCAGAAGGAAATTGGACCTATGGCAGCAGTAAAAGAAGATCTGGTTCAGGTGGACGGTGTGGTCACCAAGGTCATGCCCGCCACGATGTACCGGGTCAAACTCGCGAACGGCCACGAGATATTGGCGCATATCTCGGGCAAGATGAGAAAAAACTTCATTCGCATCACGAATGGGGACCGCGTCACCGTCGAAATGTCACCCTACGACCTGTCGAAGGGGCGCATCACCTACCGGCATAAGAACTGATCACGGCATAGCCGGAATCAATCTTCTTTGTCCTTCGTGTCGATGTCGAGCGGGGCGTGCAGATGGCCCGTCGAGCCCGGCGTCGACACCACCTTGTAGATGCACCAGCCCAGCAGGGAGGTCATGCCCGTAACGGCGAGCGCCATGACAATCCAGCCTGCAAGGGTCATGACGTAATCTCCTCCTGTTTGTCCCACACCTTGTTGGCCCGGAAAATGACAAACGCGAAAAAGACGATCACCAGCGCGATCAGGGCAAAGCGCGCCACGACGAGCCCGACGTCGCCGGCGACGAAGTTGAGACCCAGCAGGATCGCGAAGATGGCGATCAGCGGCACCCAGTCGCGGAACGTCACCGGCTCGGCGGAGAAGAAGCGGCCGAT
>CAYRPR010000422.1:0-2660 GCA_964425945.1 uncultured Verrucomicrobiota bacterium
TTGATCGCCGCCGCGCCGCGGTCCTGGTTCTCATTACCGCCGGTCCGGATCTCGTTCCATTCGTCCCACAGCTTCATGTTGGCGGGCCACTTGACGATCTGCGCGGTCTTGATTTTCTTCCAGTCCGGCGCGGCCGGGCCCAGATAGTGATCGGCCACATCGTCCGGCTGGATGATGGTGCACGCCATGACTATGGGCAGGCCGCGATCCGGACCGGCCATCCCCGCGATCCCCTTGTCGATCATGTCGATGACGTTATGCACTCGCTCCCGGCTCTTTGCGGTTTTCTCGTCCTGCGGATCCGTGATGAACGCAAGATCAGGCCGCAAGACTCGGCCGTCCGCGGTCGCGTGATTGAGTCCTCGCGGATTGCCGTTGATCGTACTCGATCCGATCGCGCCGAGCCCGTCAGGGAAAACGATCATGCCGTCGAACATCTTTACCTGAGCGCCGGTCGGCTCTCCGTCCGGCCAGGTGGCGAACAATACGCGATGCGGCTTCCCCTTGGCCGCGGCGAACGGATCGCAAAACTCGGGGTAAAGGCGGATCAATTCCGGGTTGAAGGCGAGCGCGTTTATCCAGAAGCCAAACCCGATTTTGCGATCCTTCGCGGCCCACGGGAGGAACACGGGGAATTCAGCGCGCCGCGTAAAGACGCAGTACAGGCACATGCCAAGTTGGAGCGTAGTTTTTCCTTCGCCGCGTGGCGCGGCGGATGCGACGCGGCCGGCACTCTCCACGGCGTACATCGTGGCCCGAATGATTTCCTTGTGCGTCGCGCCGAAGGGAAGATGGTAGGCCGCCGGGAAGAAATGGCGAAGCCAATGTTCCGGGTTGCCTTCCAGTCTGGCGCGAAGTTTCGGGTCTGGACATTCGCGACGCGGAATGACCCGGGCCGCCTCGCGGCGAGCGCGCCGATCATCCACGTCGAGGCGGTCCTGGCCAAACGCGAAGACGCGTCGAACGGCGCCGCCAACCTTCGGGCGGATCGATTTCGTACGAAGTGTCCGCCCGGAAGCCAATGAAACCTTTGGTTGCGGCCGTGAGGATTTGGATTTCGCGCGGACGGATTTCCGCACGCTGGCCAACCGGCCTGCCTTGGGCCGTGCCGACCTCTTTCCTTTGGAGCTTGGCCTGGGGTCAGCCATTGTTACCCCCACCGGTCAGTGTATTTTTTGCCGGTATTCTTGCAGCCGCCTCACAGGCGCTTGATCGTATGAAAGAACCTAGACCGGGTGGGTTGGGTTGAGCATCAACGATGTCGCGCGTACAACCACCATGCACCCAATCATTTGCAACTACAGACCGGCGCCGCCCTGTAGAAATCGTTGATAGCTGGATGGGGAACTGAACGTGTCTGAGTCTTGGAAACCAGCAGGCTGTGTCTCGGGTGATCAGCATGACTCGCCTCCCACCACGCGGAGTCCGGGAGCTTCCCCTCCCCCCCCCCCCCCCCCCCCTCCCCCTCCCCCCTCTGTCCTCCCAACAGTCTCCTTGGTGGGTCTCTGCCGACATTTTCGTCCGCCCACAATTTTTTTCAGGGCGCCACGTATGCGCTGGTATGCCAGACCGGCCGGGTTTTCGATGGCACGCCACGCCTCGTCCGTCTCCGTCATGTTGGCCAGTATGAAGTGCACCAGGGAGAGGGATGCCGTGTTCTCCACGGCCTCGCGCCAGAGGGCCATGGCTCGTGGCGTCTCGTCCATGGCCATCAGCGCTTTCAGCGGATTGTCGTACTTGTTCTCCCTGACGATCTCCAGCATCTCACGCGTCTTTGGCTTCCCCGTCCTTCCTTCGTTTTGCTTCGTTCCGTCCACGTGTTGACGTTGAATTATATTCTGTTCCTCTCGTACACGTGGGGGGAGTGGGGGGGGAGGGGAATCCGGGTACCGCGGGTCTAGACTAGGTCTAGACTTTTCGTACCCTTCCGGGCCGGATGCAGAGCCGGGAATAGACGAGTCAACCGGCGATGCGTGATAGCTGTCCGGGAGACGCCCCTGGTCAACAGCCTTGCCTTGTGAAACCAGCGCCTGCACCTGACCGAAGCGCATAGGCTCCGGGAGATATAATACGAGCTCCCCGGCGTTCTGGCGCCGGGAGTGCGTGCTGTTCCACGATATTTTCAGCATGGGTTCGCCACTGCCTGTAATAGCGCAGAAGCCATCGCGGCCCTGGTGAACCCTATCCTCCGTTATTTGGTCGAACGCGACCACGTAGCCCGCCTTGGTCAGTGCGTGGCCGAATTTTCGAGGGCTGGGCCACTCGGCCCACAACCCCAGCCGAGTTTCAGACACGCCGAAGAACAGGCCGCAATCGGTCTCCTTGTCGCCGGCCCAGCGCATGTACCAAATCATCAGGTGTCCGAACACTTGGTCGATATTACCCTGGGTAAACTCTTTCTCTGGAAGAATGGTTTCGCACAAGCGCTCAAAGCGCATGCTTACCCTCTCACCCGGATCAATCATTACGCCATTCATGTTTCAGCACTTGGCGACGACCACGCCACAACCGTCTCTGACACCGATTTTCTGCGCCAATCCAGCGCGCTTCAACTCGCTGAAGCGGCCCGATATAGCGTTCATTCCGACGCTCCACCTGGCGGCCAGTTCACGGCACGTAGGTCCCGTAACGCCGGCCGCACGAATCTCAGCCATTAACTC
>CAYRPR010000423.1:0-2646 GCA_964425945.1 uncultured Verrucomicrobiota bacterium
TTGGATGCGCGAATATCCGCGGCTCACCATGGCAGAGGAGACCCGGCGGTTCGAACAGCAATGGTCGGAGTGGCTCGGCGTCAAGTACTCGGTGATGGTCAACTCCGGCTCGTCCGCCAACCTCCTGATGTACGCCGCGCTGGATTCGTCCGGCCGGTCCGGCGAGCGCAAGGTGGTGGTGCCCGCCACCGGGTGGGCGACCACCGTCGCGCCCGCGCTTCAGTTCCGCTGGCAGGCAACCATGTGCGAATCCGATGCGGATACCTACGGCAGCGATTTGGCGCGGCTCACGAGCCTCATCGAACAGTACCGCCCCGAGACCGTGATACTGGTCCATGTGCTCGGCGTTCCCAATCGCATGGAACCGATCCTGGAACTCAAGAAGCGATACGGCTTTAATCTGCTGGAGGATTGCTGTGCCAGCCACGGTAGTCGGCATCAGGGACGGAAGGTCGGGACATTCGGGGATATGTCGTCCTTTTCGTTCTATTACGGCCATCACATGTCCACCGTCGAGGGGGGCGTCGTGTGCACGGACGACGAGGATCTGTATCATCACCTGTTGATGTTGCGCAGTCACGGCTGGCTGAAGGATTTGCCGCAGGACAAGGCATCCGCCGTCATGGAGAAATGGGATGTGGACAACTTCCATGCGCCCTTTACGTTTGCGATCCCGGGTTTCAACGTGCGTCCGACGGATATCAACGCCAAGCTCGGGCAGATTCAATTGGAGCGACTCGATGCGGTGGTTGAGCGCCGAATACGGAATCACGCGGCCTATCGGCGTCATCTGGACGGCTGGGTCGGCTTCGCCCGCCCTTGCACGGGGGATGAGGTGAGCAGCATATCCTTCTGCGCCGTGGCGGAATCATCCGCACAACGCCGGCAGGTGGTGGAGGCGCTCGTTAAGAACCAGATCGACACTCGGATATTCACCGCCGGCAATCTGGGGCGGCATCCGTTCTGGGTGGATCGCTACGGCCGCTTTTCCGCGCCCGTAGCGGACCGTTTGCATGACGGCGGATTTTTCCTGCCGAATAATCAGTCGTTGGATGAAGAAAACGTGCAGTATGTGTGCGATATTGTTCGCGCGGCTTTGAAGAAGTGATGGGGGGCGAATGAGCGAACGTCTCGACATGCTGATTGTGTTTCCGAACAACCGTCTGCGGTCGTACGGTAATCTGGCCACGGACGTAGCGGCCATCACGCCTCCGGTCCAGGCCGGCTTGACGGCGGCTTATGTGCGGGCGCGGGGACACACGGTATCCATTCTGGACGCGGATGCGGACAATCTCGGGCCGGTGGAAACAGCCCGTGCGATTCGGGAAGCCCGGCCACGTTTCGCGATGGTCTGTACGGACCATGTGAATTCCGGGGATGTCACCAAGATGGCCGCCGCCAGCGACCTGCTGAAGGCCTTGCGTGAGCAGGACAACGCGATTCCCATCATGCTGGAGGGCGTTGTTCCGACGGCCTATCCCGAGCAGATGCTCGCTGAGGAGGGGGCGGATTTCGTGTGCGCCGGCGAGGCCTTCGTCCCGATCATCGAGTTCCTGGAGCATATCAAGACGCATGGCGCGGATGCGCGGTTGGAGGACAACCAGATTGCGGGTCTCTGGGCGCGTTATGGCGATCACATCGTGCGCAGTGTGCGCGCGCCGATGTACCGCAAGGTCGATGAATGGCCGATGACGGCGTGGGATCTGATCCAGCCATCGCGTTATCGCGCGCATATCTGGCATTGTTTCGACGACCTGAGCAAGCGGACGCCCTACGCCTGCATCGCCACCAATTACGGTTGCCCGTACGGCTGCACCTTCTGCAGCGTGAATGTCGTGGCCGGCGGCTCCAATTTCCGCGCCCGGTCGCCCGAACGCGTGCTGGATGAAATCGATTATCTCGTCAGGGAACACGGCGTGCGGACGATCCGACTGCTCGACAACGTATTCACCATCCGCCTGGATATCGTGGAACAGATTTGCGACATGATCATCGAGCGGGGCTACGACCTGAACATGTGGGCGTATGCGCGTGTGGAATCGATCAAGAACATCGATATCCTGCACAAGATGAAGCGCGCGGGCGTGAACTGGCTGGCCTACGGCATTGAAGCGGCCAGCGAACGCGTCCGTATTGCGGTGGACAAGGGCTCCAATGAGCGGGTGATCCATCAGGCGCTGCACTGGACGCAGGAAGCCGGGATCAACATTGTCGGCAATTTCATTTTCGGCCTGCCCGAGGATGATCTGGAAACCATGCAAATGTCCTTCGACATGGCCAAGGAATACAATTTCGAGTGGGCCAATTTCTACTGTGCGATGGCGTATCCCGGCACGGCCTTGCATAAACAGGCGTTGGCCGAAGGCATCCATCTGCCGGATACCTGGTCGGGTTATGGGCAGTACTCGCCCGACGCATGGCCCATGGCCACGCAGTACGTGAAGCCGCACGAGATTCTGCGGTTCCGGGACGAGGCGTTTCGCGAATACTATTCGCAGCCCCGCTATCTCAAGATGATCGAAAAAAAGTTCGGTCCCGATGTGGTCGCCTGCATCAAACAGATCTGCGAGATCCGGATTCATCGCAACTATCCCAGTGAAGTGGCCGTTTGATCCCGCCCCCATGACACGTTCCGAACACACGACC
>CAYRPR010000424.1:0-2645 GCA_964425945.1 uncultured Verrucomicrobiota bacterium
TAACCACAGAAGTCGCAGAGGGACGCAAAGGAAGAGTCTTCTGCCTCCTCATCCGTGCGCATCCGTGTAATCCGGCTGCGTCCCGACCCGCCTCCGCAAAGGCTACGGCGCGACAAGCAAGTCCGTGGTTAAATCTTTCTTCCTTACTCCCTCCTGCATTCGCGTCAATTCGCGGTTCTCATCCGGGTCCGTGACTGTACCACGCTGAAGCTCGGTGAGCCGAGTTCTTGAAACAGGTGGCCGAACCCCGTAAATCACAGGTTGACCCATAACTTGACTTATAGTGGACTAATCTGTATTGTGTGTGGCATGAGCTTTGAGCCCATATTTCAGATTACGCCGTATCTCCTGACGCGGGTGGAGCAAATTGCGGCCCTGCGGGAGCGGATATTGTCCGCTACCGTGGATGTGGCCTGGGTGCCGGCCCTGCAGTTGGACGCGCGTGTGCGCAATGCGCACTCCTCGACCGCTATTGAAGGGAATCCATTGACATTGGAACAGGTGCGGGCTGTGGAGGAAGGACGGGAAGTGGCGGCGGTTTCCGATCGCGCGCGGCGCGAAGTAGTCAACTATTTCGCGGGTCTTCGTTTTGTTGAGAAGCATGTCGGAAAGAAGACTATCGGACACAATGACATTCTGTCACTTCACCGGATTGTGGCCGGGAAAGTCATGGATCAAGGCGAAGCGGGACGATATCGCGCCATTCAGGTGCGGGTCGGATCCTATGTGCCGCCACCTCCGGCTCAGGTATCCGGTTTGATGTTTGAACTGCTGGAATGGTGGAACAATCGGTCTGCTGTCCTTTCGCCCGTGCTGACTTCCGCGATCCTTCATTATCGGTTCGAGGCCATACATCCGTTTGCCGACGGCAATGGCCGCGCCGGGCGGATGTTGGCGCTTTGGGAACTATACCGCCGGGGCTTCGACACGCATCATATTTTTTCCGTCGATGATTTCTACTGGGGCAATCGCGCGCGTTACTACGAAGCGCTGCAATCGGTCCGGGCGTCGGGCGACGATATGACTTCGTGGCTCGAATACGCGGCCGAAGGAATTGAATCCACGCTATTGAAAGTATGGAAACGAATACAACGGCTGTCCGCGAAAACCATCGCGCCCAGACTCGTTCTGCGCCCGCGACAGGAACAGCTTCTGCAATTTCTGCAACAGCGGGGAGCCATGACACCCGCCGAGATATGGTCGGCCGTCGGAGTATCCAAGCAGGGCGCTATGAACTTATTGAAGCCTTTGCTGCAGGCCGGATTGATCCTGCGGGAGGGCACGAAGAAGAGCGGTCGTTATCGGTTGGCGAGTATTGGATGCAAGCCGCGAGCAACGCGTCCCTCAACCAGCCGGTCAAGGGGACGGTGATTAAAGCACCGGATTGCGTAAGCAGAGCTATGCGGCAGACGGGGGCGCAGAGGGACGCAAAGGAAAAGTCTTCTGCCTCCTCATCCGTGCCCATCCGTGTAATCCGGCTTCGTCCGGCCTGCTTCGCGTCGGATCTACGCCACGACTCGTCAGTGGTTGACGCCTCCAGAATACTCCTTTGGACGCAAGACGCTCTCTCGGTTATCAGAAGTCGTCCAGGTGGAAGCTCATGAACTGATCATAGAGCGGTGTGATGCGGTGCGCCTCGATGTCTAAAACCCAATCATCCTCATCATCGGGGGGGTGCGATTCCATCAGGCCGAACGTCCGCAGATGCCGCCATAGTCTCAAGTCCAAGGTGTATCCCAGCTTGCGGTAGTTGTCCCGCATTTCGTATTCGAGGATTTCGTTGAGAACATTCTCCAACAGGGTTTCATGCATGATGTCCTTGGGGGATATCCAATCTCTGGCAACCAGACCCAGGCGCCATAGAATGATCGGGAGGGTATCCTGAATCCTGCGGAACTCTGGCGTATAACGATCATGGTATGACAACCAGGTATCGCGAAAGAATCCGACAAACAGAGCGCGATACAGTTCGCCCGTCCTCTCGGGCGTAAGCATCCCTCGGCCTTTGGCGGTTAAGACGAAACAGGATTGCCGTTTTCTGATCAGGCCGGCCGCTTCACAGATGATTCGGGCCGTATGCAGCAACCTGATATCCTCTTCATTTTTCACCTTGTGAAATTCATCGAGAAATCCGCGTTCACGAGCGGAAAGGGGAAGGCGATTGTACAGGGCGTCCACGGTGCGGCGTGGCAGGTTGCCCAGCTTGGCGGTAGCCTTTACCTTCCCCGTATCGTTCAAGTACTGCAGGAGCTCGATGGAGGCGCGCACAATCGGCAGATGGGCCACTCTATCAGCCGGCACGTCGGTCGCGAGGCGCATGGGCCCGTCGGCCTGCTCCCAATCGCAATAGAGCAGATTCTCCAACGCCTGGCGCGAGACGGAGCCGGGCGTTTGGCGTTTGGGCAGATGGCGGTCGCGATCTTGGGGCGGGATGCGGCGTGGTGGTAGAGGCTCGTCCGGAAAATGGCGTTGCCAGTCTTCGCGATCGTTTTCGTCGGCGTAATAGGTCAGCCAAATTCGGATATGCTCCTCGCTCCCGGATCCGACCAGATCAATATGGTATCCCGAATTCTCATCCAGGGGCAGGTCGGGTATTTCCTCGCCAAGGTGTTCCTCATAGAGTTGGGTGTATAGCTGGCGATCGG
>CAYRPR010000425.1:0-2638 GCA_964425945.1 uncultured Verrucomicrobiota bacterium
ACTGCGTACCGATCGCGACCTCGCCATCTTCATCCGGTCGAACGGCAAGGACTACGACATCAGCACCCAGATGGAACGCAACCGCGAAGCCGGCGCCGACTACGCCATTGACGATCTCCAGATCGGATTCTGAAAACGCGCAAAAGTTCCAACGATTGGAAATTCTTCCGAAAAAACTTCCCCGCCTGCCGCAGACTGATTCCGGGCTGACAGTCCGTCCAAGGGCGGGCAGGCAATGATTGGAAGTCGCGGCGCCGAGGCCGCTCCCACATTAGGCAAACTCCGTCTCAGTCACCGCCATCGTCGTGAACTTGCGGCACGCCGGCCTGGAAACGCGCGATGGTTCTCAGCCAACTCTCATGCAAGGGTTGACTGGAGCGACGCTCTTTCGGCCGGTAGGCCGCGTCAAGGTGCCGGTGCTCGAGCAGGTAATCCACAATGGCCTCGGCGGCGATCCGATGCGCGATCTCGCTCGGATGCGGATCGATGCCGGGGATGACCTGCATGCGATCCGGCCGCGTCCCCCTGAAAGCCGGAAGCAGATCGATATACTCGACGCCGAGCCCGTCGCATATTTCATGGATGTGATCATGCGCGAACTGCAGGGGGTAACGGCCGGGCGAAAAATCGAAGGACAGGTACGGGAGAATCACCGGCACGAACACGGCGCCCCGGGCCGCGCATTCATCGCGGAATATCTCCAGGGAATTCCTGAAGCGGGCGACGCCCGAGTAGTCGGGATCGTATATATGGCGATAGTAATGGATGCACCCCTGCAGGGAACGCATCGCCCTCATACGTTCCACCACGAACGCAGCCACGCGCGAATGCCGAACACACAAGGCCTGGAAGCCGGAGAGCTCGCCGGGCATCCATTCATCGCGCCACGCCCTGATCTCCCCGGGACGCGTCCAATCCTCCGTATCGTTGATGCAGATCCCAAGAATGACAATGTCCGGTTTGCGCTCCAGGGCATGGCGCAACATCCCGATCTGCTGAAAGGAGGTGGAGCCGGAGCGGCCGTACACCGTGACCCGCGCCGGGAGCGGCCCCTCGTTCATGTTGAGCATGCGTTCGATCCGGTCGCCGTAGCGGTCGTCCATCTGTACGCCCACGCCGCGCGTGAAGGAATCGCCGATCACGGCGATGCGCAGGACATTCGTTTCCCCTCGGGCCCACGGCGACATCCGGCTGATCGCCTGGTCGTAGAAAGTCCGGCTGCGATCCGCAAGCGGATTCGGCGTCCGATCCGACATCAGGCGCAGGACGATTTCAATGGCGACAAGGGACAGCGCGACCGCCCACAACGCCAGCAGGAGCTTCATGATCAGCTTCTTCATCGCGTGCCGCACGCTATACGGCATGGAGAACCCTATCGCATCCCGTTTCCGGCGTCACGCACTGTAATGGGGCGGTCGTGGTATGGGAACAATGTGGGAGCCGCCTCGGCGCGGCGACGAAACGGCATTCACTCCGCCACGGGCTTGGAAGCCCGTGCCACACGGACCGCATCACTCCGGCGGAATCCATTGCGGGTTCCAGACGACCTCCCAGAGATGGCCGTCGGGATCCTGGAAATAGCCGGCATAGCCGCCCCAGAATGTGTCATGCGGCGGTTTGACGATCACGGCGCCCGCGCGTTCGGCCTGGCGCATGACGGCATCGACCTCCTCCCGGCTGGATACATTATGCCCCAGCGTGAATGCCGTAGTATGAGCCGTTCCCGGGGCCAGACCCGTGTCATGAGCGATGCTCTCGCGCGGCCAGAGCGCCAGACGGAGTCCGGCTTGCAGGTCGATAAATACGACCGCCCCGTACTCGAACTCCTGCCCGATCACGCCTTCAGTGGCCAGACCCATCCCATCGCGGTAGAACCGCAGCGCGCGTTCCAGATCGTCCACGCCGAGCGTGATAACCGTAACCCGCGGTTTCATGACGCCAGCTATACCACCTATCCGCCGGGCCGGGAAGCCCCCTGATTTTTTTCTGAAATAGATGATTGACATATCAGGCATTTTGTTTTATATGCCAATCAAAAGATTGCGTATTCAAAATATAAACCCGGGAGGATTCATGAATCGCAGAACCCACGTCGCCGTTGCACTGTTCGCGGCGGGCGTCATCGGAATCAGCGCGGGCGCGGAGGAAAAGGCGCCGGCCCATGTCCTGTCACCGGTCACGGTGATCGGATCAAAGGAAAACGTCCGCACCCTGCCGGGGGCGGGCGACTACATCGATCTGCAGGATATACGCGGTCAGAATTACGACGATATCAACCGCGCCCTCCGTCGCGTGCCGGGTGTGTACCTGCGCGAGGAGGACGGGTTCGGCCTGTTCCCGAACATCAGCCTGCGCGGCGTCGATCCCGGACGCAGTTCCAAACTGACCCTCATGGAGGACGGCGTGCTTACATCGCCGGCGCCCTACGCGGGACCCGCGGCCTATTACGCGCCCACGGTGGCCCGCATGAGCGGAATCGAGGTGCTGAAAGGATCGAGCCAGATCAAGTACGGTCCGCACACGTCGGGCGGCGTGATCAACTACCTGTCCACCCCCATTCCGACCGAACGCTCCGGCTATGCCCGCACGCTGTACGGCACGGACAACGAAATCCGCAATCATGTCTACTACGGCGACA
>CAYRPR010000426.1:0-2635 GCA_964425945.1 uncultured Verrucomicrobiota bacterium
TGAACCTTGCCTAAATCTCCCTCAAGACTGGCTCCGCTCGCGGGACCACCGCGGCCATCGTCGCTTAGTGAGGCTGCGTCTACGATATGTGCTGGCCGTGGAGAAATGAGCCCAGAACCGTCAAGTTACGCCGGTCCCGATGGTCGGGACCGGTAATAAGAAAGGGGAAAACGATGCATGCCGTGAAATTAGCCGTCACAATGATCATCCTGGCATTGCTGTGTATCGTGGCATCCGGCGCTACGGAACGGGGCAACACCGAAGTCCGGCTGGATGGATCGATACAAAACGTATCCGTCGGAAGCTCTGACCAAACATTCCTCAGCGCCCAGTTGGTTCTCAACCATTATTTGTCCGACTACTTTTCGGTGGGACTAGCTATCCGGCCTTCGGGGCAGATAACCAGTGTCGACGGCGAGGCCGACGACACTGTGTTCTCCCAACTGTTTCTCCTTGGCCGTGGGGATCTATATATGGCTGGTTCAGCCTCCAGTGTCGTCCCCTACCTGGGCGCTCATGCCGGCATCATCAGCTATCGCTATGAGTCGGGCGGCGAAGATGAAAGCGCGTCGGTATTCACCATCGGGGGGCAAATAGGTTTTAAAATTTTCGCTTCCGAACGCACCTCGTTCAACATCGAGCTGGATATTTCAGTCTACACCCCTGAAGACGATAGCCTCGGCCGCGAAAGCGAAGACATCACGGTAACGTCCCTCTTTTTCGGGTATTCGTACTACTTCTAGGGTTCGTACTGGCGCGGCACCCATGATTTCAGGCCAGGCAATGGTTCGGGGGATCGGACCCGGCATGTGGATCGGCGACCTGTGATAACGGAGTGAAGTTGCACTCTATCAAGCGGGGGTGCGCCGACTCGGAACGCATCTTTCGAACGCCTGAACTCACGGGTGGAACTCACTCGATCGCTGGCTGGTCTAGCTCATGGGGTCCTGCAGTAAATGGGGTAGCGCCACGGAAAATTGCGATTCTCGGCCGTATCGTTCATGCGCTCCTTCATGGAAGAATAGCGCGGACCGCCCCCGCGCGTCCAGCGCGTAGCGCGGCCTTCCGACTGTCGGGCGGCCATGCAGGATGCGCGCCGTTTGCGCGTAACACCATGGATCAGGGGCCATCGTGTGCTTGAAGAAGTACGGGATGAATGATTCACTGTTCATACGTGGGGGAAACATAACCATGGGCACAACCCGGGAGCATCCACTGTTATCGGCTTGCGCGACCGCGATGGTGGCGGCCCTGTGCGTCTCCGGATGCGCGTCCACACCGACAGCCTCTACACCAGCCGAAACGTACCCATCCCGTTCGGAACTGCCCACCATTGAACAAGTTGCGGATGATTCGGGGGCGCAGGACAAGTACCTGTCCCTTGCGGAAACAGGTCGGCTGAAACTTCTGGAGGGTCGTTTTTCCGACAGCCGATCCGATTTCGAGCGGTTGGCGGATTATCTGATCGAGTTCGAGGAGGGCCCGATCATCCGGTTGAGCGGCGTGCATGACGCCCTGGTGGCCGGGGCGCTGGTCGATGATCGCTCCCGGGATTACCATCTGCCGGGCTATGAAGCGGTCATGGCGTTTCAGCATCAGGCCCTCAATCGCATCTTCGACGGCGATCTCCAGGGCGCGTGGGTCGAATTGCGCCGCGCGTTCTATGCCCAGTACTTCATCGCCCGCGATTACCGGGAGAAACTCGACGACGTCATGGCCGATCTGGACGAGTCGCAATACCGGAAGAGCCGTGAAAAGATGCGCGAGTCCATGGCGGCGATGGATCAGGTCCTGGCCGGCGGCGGATCGTCGTTCAGCAATCCCTACGTCTGGTTCCTCTGCGGGATCATGTTCGAGGCGCAGGGCGATGCGAACAGCGCGTTCCAGGCGTACCGGGAAGCGTTGATGGTTCATCCGTCCAACCCGTATCTGCAACGGGATGTCCGCCGGCTGGCCGGGCGTTTGGGCGCGCCGTTGCCGGACGGCATCGAATGGGTGGAGGAGGCCTCCCGAGGCGGCGATGCCGAATTGATTGTGATTCTGGAGGAGGGCGTGGTTTCGCCGCGCCGTTCCGCGAAATCCTTTGTATTCGTGGGCACGTTTCAGCCCGTTGTCATTCCCGTGTACGATGATCCGCCCTACCGGCCCGTGTCGGCGGCGGTCGAGATCAATGGCGAGGCGGCGGGACCCCTGTCCCTGTTGAGTTCGATTCAGGCGCTGGCCTACCACGATCTGGCCGAGAAGATGCCGGGAATCATTGCCCGCAACACGACGCGTACCGCATACCGCGCGGTGACCCAGCCGGTGTTACGCGTGGCCGACCCGGTCGGGTTGCGCGCGGCGGGCGCGGTGTATCACGCCGCGACCGCGGTGGGGGATCAGGCGGATACCCGGGCGTGGAGCACACTGCCCATGGCGGTCCAGATGGCGCGCATACCGGTTCGGGCCGGCCCGCAGGCCGTACGGGTGCTGAACCAGGCGACGGGCGCGGATATCGCCATGAATGTGGACGTACCGGCCGGCGAGAAGCGGCTGATCTGGATATCGGGCACCCGGGGCGGCACGTCCGCCTTTGCCGCTTCCCTGTCTCGTCCAGGATCTGTGACCATCTATTCTTCACCGCGTAGCATAGTCG
>CAYRPR010000427.1:0-2634 GCA_964425945.1 uncultured Verrucomicrobiota bacterium
CCCTCGCCCAAACCGCTGGAAATCATCGAGGAAAACGTCATCCAGACGCTCGTGGACAACGATGTCATCTGCATCGCCGTGGGCGGCGGCGGGATACCCGTCATACGCAAGAACGACGGGACACTGGAAGGCTGCGCCGCGGTAATCGACAAGGATGCGGCATCCTGCCTCCTGGCCAAGAATCTGAAGGCCGACGTGTTCATCATTTCCACCGCCGTGGACAAGGTCATGCTGAACTTCGGCAAACCGAACCAGAAGGAACTGGATCGCATCACGGTGGCCGAAGCCAGGCAATACATGAAGGAAGGCCATTTCGCCGCCGGCAGTATGAAACCCAAGATCGAGGCCGCGATCGACTACCTCGAGCACGGCGGCAAGCAAGTCATCATCACCCAGCCGCACCTGATCACCGCGGCCGTCCAGGGCAAGACCGGAACGCATATCGTGGCTTGATTCGCAGCCGCTTAAACGCTAGAAGCACATCATGTACATGACTGGTTTCGCCTGTCTCGCCTGCGAAGCGACGTATCCCGCCGATTTCGACGGGTATCTCTGTCCCGATTGTGGCGGAAATCTGGACGTGACGTACGACTACGAACTGATCCGGAAACACCTCGACCACGAAGCCATCTTCCCGGCTGAACGCGCCGACGCGTTCCGTTTCAAGCCGTTTCTACCCATCCGCGATATCGATCTGGCCCCGCCCCTGCGCATCGGGATGACGCCGCTGTACCACGCGCCACGGCTGGGCGAAACGATCGGGCTGAACCAGCTCTACCTGAAGGACGAGGCGTTCAATCCCAGTCATTCGTTCAAGGACCGCGCCAGCGCGATCGCCATCACGCGCGCGCGGGAGACGGGCGCGCAGGTGGTCGCCGGCGCCAGCACGGGCAACGCCGGCAGTTCCATGGCTTGCATGGCGGCGAGCGTACAGATGCCCTGCGTCGTCTTCGTGCCTGAAAAGGCCCCCGCCGCGAAAATCGCCCAATTGCTGATCTATGGCGCGAACGTAATCGCCGTGCGCGGGACCTATGACCAGGCATTCGATCTATGCTTCGAAGTCTGCCGCGAAAAGGGCTGGTTCAATCGCAACACGGGTTACAACCCCTTCACGCGCGAAGGCAAGAAGACCTGCAGTTTCGAGATCTGCGAACAATTCGACTGGCGGCCGCCGGATCGCGTGGTTGTCGCCACCGGCGATGGCAACATCATCAGCGGCATCTGGAAAGGCATGCGCGATCTCTACGCCGCCGGCCTGATCAAACAATTGCCGCGCATCGATTGCGCGCAGGCCGAAGGCAGTTCCGCCATCAGCCGGGCCGTCCAAAAGCTTAAACAGTCACCCGCCGAAACATACGACTGGTCCAAGGTACGGATCGAGCCGATCCAGGCCGACACCATTGCCGATTCCATTTCGGTGGATCTGCCGCGCGACGGTCTGGCCGCCGTACGCGCCGTCATCGAATCCGGTGGAAACGCCGTCACCGTACCCGACGATGCCATCCTGGCATCGATCGCCGAGATCGCGCGTCGTACCGGCGTATTCGCCGAACCGTCCGCCGCCACCACCTGGGCCTGCGTGAAGAAGATGGTTGAGCAGGGCCTGATCCAGAAGGACGAGCGGGTTGTCTGCCTGCTGACCGGCAGTGGCCTCAAGGACATCGCCAACGCCCGCAAGGTCGCCGGCGAACCGACCCTGATCGATCCCGAACCCAAAGCCGCGCTGGACGCGCTGGGACGCATGGGGTTGGGTTGAGTATTTTCTCGGCGATCACTCTGTTATTGGAACTCCGTCCACATCAATGTTTTCCATTGACCTTCCCCCCTAAAAACTGGACCGTTTTCAAAGAGAGTCCTCTAGTCTACAAATACAGTACGGAGGGCTAAGGATGAAGCGGAAAAGGTATTCAGAAGAGCAGATTATCGGGATTCTGAAGGAGGCGGAGGCGGGTTTGGCGGTGTCCGATCTGTTGCGTAAACACGGCATTGCCCAAGGCACGTTTTATCGCTGGAAAGCTAAGTATGGCGGCCTGGATGTCAGCGAAGCCAAACGGCTCAAGGCGTTGGAGGATGAGAACCGACGGTTGAAGCGGTTGGTTGCTGATCAGGCCTTGGATATTCAGATCCTGAAGGATGTCAGCTCAAAAAAATGGTAACGCCCACAGCCCGGCGGGACGCCGTGACGCATATGGTTGAACAGTTCGGCATTAGCCGACGGCGTGGTTGTGGGTTGATGGGTCTCCGCCGGAGCAGTCTGTATTACCAGGCCGTGGATCCGGATGATGGCGCCCTTCGGGAGGCGATCAAGAAGTGGGCTCGCCGTCGGCGTCGCTGGGGCGTTCCGCGCATTGTGTGGAAACTGCGCCAGTTGGGTTGGACGGACAACCATAAGCGGATTGAACGGATTTATATGGAGGAAGGTCTGCAAGTGAAGAAGCGCAGAAAGAAGCGGGTTAAAACCGAAGTTCGGGAACCGTTGATACGACCGACGGGACCCAATCAGGTTTGGGCGATGGACTTCATGAGTGACGCGCTCTGGGATGGGCGTCGCCTGAAGATCCTGACGATCATCGACTGCCACACGCGTGAATGTGTTCATATCGAGGTGGACACATCGATTAATGGAACCCGGGT
>CAYRPR010000428.1:0-2631 GCA_964425945.1 uncultured Verrucomicrobiota bacterium
CGATGACGAGTTGATCCATCGGATGGAGGAGATTGACCTGCGCGACGGCAAGCTGGACGGCAAGGTCGCGAAACAGCCCAGTCCCGCGTGCCCGCAATGCGGCCGCACCCTGATGCGCAATCAATCCGTATGCCTCTACTGCGGTACCGCCGTTAGCCGCGAACCGTTCGAGCGGTAGGGAAGAGTTTCAACGCAAAGGCCGCCAAGGGGGACACAAGGGTGTCCAGATAATCTCGCGCGTAGCGCTTTGGAGTGCGGTGGCAAGTCCCGGCCGCGAAGCGGGCGGGACGCGACACCGCTTTTGATCGAGCCTTGAGTATTTCTAACGCATTGGCCGCAAAGAGGCACAAGAAGGCGCAAAAAGAGGAGTGTGAGGGGAGGGGCTCAGCGCGCCGCACTGACAAACGATACCTGTTCAGTGCGTGATCTTCTATTTCGTCGCCTCCGTAACGCAGCGCACACGCCCGCCGCGAATAACGCACCGAGAATGAATTCGCAGGCACCCGCGACCCACGTGGCGTATCGGGCGATACCGATGAGGACGTATGAATCCGGTTTGTCCGCGGTCAGAATCCGCTCTGCGGGGACCAAGCCAATGATGAACAGCACAAGCGCCATGAAAGTTACCGCAATGGCTATCCCGATCCGTTTCATGTCATCTGCTCATCGAAGGCTCAAGAAGAGGCGGTGCCTACCGCTTCAGCTGAGCTTCATTGTTGGCGTTTCATGAATTCTCTTCGTAGCTCATCCATCAATGCGTCTAGTTCCGCATGATCGCTTTCTGGCACATCTTGCGAAACATGCAAAACGAATACCCCGCCCAGGAAACCTTCGTATCCCGGACCATTCCATTCGTATACCTTATATGTGTCGGGGTGAGTGAGGACAAACTCCCTGAGCTTGTCCAAGTCAGGCGCGCCGTTGATGTATGCAGCTCTCTCAACCTGCTGGATATACCGTTGTGCTTTCTTGCTGGTAAGAATGGCAATTCCCTCTTCATTCCTGGGCACAGTGCATCCCGCGGTCATCAGCGCTGTGAGCACAAGTATCAGAGGTCTCTTCATTTCATTTGGCGACAAGTTCCTGAGTGGTTTCTCGTGGTCTTGCTGTGTTCTCAGCGCAGAGTGGCGCACATCGCCGGTAACGTAAAGAAAGTCTAGCGGTCTTCCCGCGCACTGTGAATTTCCATTTGATGGGTATAGATGCCGTCGTTCCCGGACACATGGGGACAGGCACCTTTGTGTAACTCGTTGATTTCCAACGATTGGAAATCGGGGGCATGCCTTCCTCCAATCGTTGGAACTATCCTTATCGCCGGATCCGGCGGGGGCCAAGGCGGCCTATGTGACACGGGCTTGTAGCCCGTGACGGAGTGGGGTGATGGCGAAGAAGAGCACGGGCCTGGAGGCCCGTGTCACGGCCGGATGTCGGTCCCGGTGCGGTTACGAGTCAACAGGAGGCGGAAGGGGGCCAGGGTGTGTACGGTCCAATCGGCGGGGACGACGGCACGCAGTTCGTCCGCCGTGTAACTCCGCCGGATCGAGGTCAAGCCATCCTCCACCAGATACGAGTTCCAGAAGAACGGACGCATGCTCAACGCAAAGCCGGCATACGCGAGCGGATGACGCCGGATATCGTTGAACAAAACCAGGCGATCGGCCAACACGCCGGCATCATCCGCCAACGCGCGCAGGGACGCATCGTCCAGATGATGCATCAGATTATTGGAGATAACGAAATCGAATGAGTCGCCCGCCCGCCGCAGCGCCGTCGTCGAGTTGCGAACGAATGATATCGTGTCCGGCCACGTCCGCTTTTCGACATAGTCGAACGCCCGCGCGTCGGCATCAATCGCCGTGATCTTCAGGCGATGTCCGTGCCGCACCGCGATGCGATGCAGGAGGAGCGGGATATCGCCGCCGCCGAAGCCGATGTCGAGCAGGGTGTATTCGCGCGGTTCCCGGTTCATCACCGGCGCGAGGTATCGCGCATAGACGCGTCGCCATCCGGAGAAGAGGCGGTTCACCCAGACGAACTGGCGGTAGGTGCGGATCAGTTTATCGCGATCGCCGTGCGGATCGTCCATGCGCTCCCGGAGGTGTACGGCGCGCCGAGGTAACAGAATCGGGCTCACTCGGTTTCCGGGGGTGGGGGCTGCACCACGCAGCTCAACAGTCGGGCGACGTCCTCCTTGCGATCGGCCGGAATCCACAATGACGCGCCCGAACCCAGGCCGCCAAACATGCCGCCCGCGTCGTCCTGTTGGACGATATGGGGGATGTCATGCTGGTCGAGCGCATGGCCGATCGTTTCGGCTGACAAGCGCGTGCTGAACTCGGCTATTTTGATCCAGTCCATGATGCGGCCATCAACTTAACCCTATTCAAGGGCTTTAGCCAGCCTCCGCGCGAAGCGGGGGATTTCCGGATCGCGCGCGCCCATGCAGAGCACGACATCGCCGTCCCGGCAGGTGTCGAGGCACGCGCGCAACAGCACGGTGTAATCATCCGCATAACTCGCAGGCACGCCTAGCGCGGCGAGTTGCCCGGCAAAATTCTCGGAAGTCAGTTGGCGTTGCGCCGTGCCGCCCGCATAGAAGACCGGCAGCAGAAGAAGACGATCCGCCGGATC
>CAYRPR010000429.1:0-2631 GCA_964425945.1 uncultured Verrucomicrobiota bacterium
CGGGCGCTGGAACGGCTGTAGGCAAGTATTCAGTGTTCAGTGTTCAGTGTTCAGTGTTCAGTCCGGTCTCCAAGCGCACTCGGATTTTTCAGGGCCGGTGAGTAGGGCGGTGCTCTGCGCCGCCCGCCGGGCCTTACCCCACATCCTGATCGCGGATCAGCAGATCCCGCGCGCTGATGTAGGGTCCGGGAAACAGTGACAGCAAGCTCGCGGTCTGCTCATCCTTGTCGAACATCTCGCACAAGGCGTCATAGGCCGACCGGTCATACTGCATCATGCCCTCGAGCTTCAGGGATCGCACATCCTGGATGACGAAGAACAGGGAGTCTTCATTGGAGTCCTGCGCATTGAACAGCAGATTCTTCTCCGCCGGATTCAGTTTCTCCATGTTCCGCGAGTACATCATGTACTTGATGTATTCGATCACGCGCTCGTTGAGACCGGCTTCGAGCATGAAGATCCGCTCCACGAGTTCCGCGCGCTGGAAGACCAGATGGACGACCGGCGCCTCGAATTCGTCGGGCAGGGACTCGTTCAGGGCCATGAGCATATCGGTGAACTGCTGTTGATTCTCCCGGTAATCCTGTTCATGCCCCGGAAACCAGTAGACCATGAGGCGGCGTTCCGGATCGTTGTAGAGCAGTTTCTTGTCCACGCGGAACCCGAACCCGCAGGCGGAGCAGGTGACCGCATTGAGCTCGTTGGCCATCAGCCGGTCCCGCAATTCCGGCGCTTCGGCCACGTTGATCGACTCGTAGAGCTCGACTTCCTGCCGTTCGCCGCATTTGGGACACTGGATCGTATAGGTTTGCGTTACGGACATGTGTATTTCCTGGAGGCAGTGTAGGACCTGTCGCCCGCCATCGTCAACCGCCGTCGGGACAGGGCTTGATCTTTGGAGCGCCGTTCGATAGGGTTTCGCCTCTGAATTCCAACCAACCAGAAGTTATCGGACAGGAGTGACATGAGTTTTCTGGATAAAATGAAATCGCTGTGGGGCGGTTCAGCCCGGGCCATCGGCCCATCCCGCCGCGTCCACATCGTCGATGCCGGCGCACTGATGAACGGCCAGCGCGACCGTCGTTCCCCCCTGGATCTGCTGAACATGCTTCAGCGTTTGGGCAAGTTCGTGCAACGCGAGAAGATTGAGTTGTGCGCCGTGCTGGAGGGTCGCCCCCTGCGCGAGGCCGACGAGGGCTCCGAGTTCAACGGCGTGCGTGTATTCTACGCCGACAACGCGGAACAGCGCGCCGACAAGATTCTCCGCCTGCTTGACCGATACGCCCGCAAAGGCGTCGTGGTCGTCACGGGCGACCGCAAACTGGAATCGTCCGTTCAGGCCCGCGGCGGCCTGACCCTGCGCGCCTCCACCTGGCGCAAGGCCCTGGAAGATTCGGGCGGGCCGAAACAGCAGGACGCGCGACGTTCCCCGCGCGGCCGTCGTCGCGGCCGCCGCGGCCCGCGCAACGAGGGCCAGTCGAATCAATCCCCGCCCAAACAGCAGGAACCCCGGTCCAAGCCGGACCAGGGCGTGTCGGATCTGATCGACCTCGTTTAGCAGGGATGAGGGATGAAACCTGAGACCTGAAGGCAGGACCCTTTCAGGACTTCGGCGAGCTCAGTCGAGCCGTTTCAGCCCTCCGCCCTCAGCCCTTCTTCAAAGGTCACTTTCGTGATGTACGGCAGTTCGCGGTAGCGGCTGTCGTAATCGAGGCCGTAGCCGACGACGAACACATCCTCGATGGTGAAACCGACAAAATCCGCCTCCATCGGGACCACGCGGCGGCTCGGTTTGTCGAGCAGGGCGCAGGTGCGAACGGTACGGGCGCCCTTCTCCGCCACATGTTTCCTGGCGAAGGTCAGCGTCCGGCCCGTATCAAGAATATCGTCCACCAGCAGGATATCCGCGCCGGTCACGTCCACGGATATGTCCTTGGTGATGCGGACCGTGCCGGACGATACGGTGCCGGACCCGTAGCTTTCCAGGGTCATGAAATCGATGCGCGGGTGGATCTGATGCCCGTACAGGTCGCGCACGAGGTCGGCAAGGAACATGAAACTGCCGCGGAGGATGCCGATCATTACAAAATCGTCGCTCTGACAGGCCCCAGCCATTTCCTCCACCAGTCGATCCACCCGGTCGCGGATCTGATCCTCGGTAATCAGGATATCACGGATATGATGCGGCTCCATATTCTCACCCACAACACCATGCGGCGGTCATTACGATGTAGGCCCGGCGCCCCCGCCGGGCGCATTCCGCCGCGCGAGGGCGCGCGGCCTACAGCGTCCACCCACCGCTCCCACCTGTATCCGCCCGCGCTGAGGGCGGCCTTCTTCCTGTGGAATCGACTATTTACTTTCGGCGATGATCGGTGCATCTTATACCGTCCAAAGCGTTGAAGGAAAGGATGGATTATGAAATGGCGTAAGGCGATCGGCACCTGTCTGTTCACGGCGTTATTGACGGCCGGTCCGCTCGTGTATATGGGGTGCCGCATCACATCGGCCGATAATGTTGTGCGCTCGGTCAGTATCAGCGTGGCCGGCGTGTACAGCCGCGGCGGAGCGCGCATCATTTCCCGTCACACGGGGGCGGCCATCACATCGCTGAACGTCATCCAGGACGGC
>CAYRPR010000430.1:0-509 GCA_964425945.1 uncultured Verrucomicrobiota bacterium
CCAGTTCGTCCACCTCCACTTCATGAGACCACAGGCCGTTGCCGATGAAGGTCATGGGCTCCGGCGTCCATCCATTGAAGTCGCCCACAATCTGCACGTTCCGGTCGCCGGCCAATGGCGTACCGTACTGCGTGAAATAGATCCGCACCGTGGCGCCGGTATCCGGCACGGGATTGGGCGTCCACTTGATACCTGTATAGGGCGGAGGCGGGGCGGCCTTGGCCCGAACGAACTCGACGGGGCTCCCCAGATTCGCCACGGTGGCTTCCCAGTTTCCTCCGCCCATGTTGGCCGGAATCTGTCCGTAATCCTGCCAGCCGGCCACCAGGTCCTCGCTCACTTCGACGCCGTGCTGAAGCTCGCTCGTCTGGTTGGTGAATTGGATCGTGACGCCCGCCGGACCCGGACTCACCGCAATGACCGTCGGCGCATTGGAAGGCGGCGGCAACGGAATGCCGTCATTGTTCCACACGTGCGGCGGCAACACGATATTCGTTCCGTCCCGGGGC
>CAYRPR010000430.1:519-2622 GCA_964425945.1 uncultured Verrucomicrobiota bacterium
TCAATGTAGTGCTCGATATCAAAGCCCGGGCTGGCGTGATTGTTGCCGAAGGTGTCGTACACGTAAAACTGGTATTTGAAACTCCGCGGGCTGTTGCCGTCAAGCCACCCGAATCCGGTATAGGGCAGGGTTCCTGTATTCCCGCCAACCAGAGAATTGGGGAATCCCGGCTCGGCAGAACTGTCGGCGCCGGTCTCGGTCCACCGCCATGTGCGACTGTAGATCCCGTCGCCCGCGACCAGGTCGCCATGCGTGCCGTCATCGTACAGGGTCAATCCGCCGACATCCCAGCCGACCGCGCCGCCGCCGGCCCAGTCCGACACGCCCTGATCGTCCTCATTGAATCCGCGCAGGGGGTCGGTGCCCTGAATCAGCACGCGCTGGACATTGACGAGGTTGCGCTGGGACAGATCGAGTTGGAAGGTCACGGAAACCGGCCCGTGCGCATCGCTATGCACGCCGGCGTGGCCGCGGAAGGGATCGAGATAAAGGGCGTTGTATCCGGTGTTTGTGCCGGGGTCGCGAATCGACGCCGCCGCGGCGCCGAGATAATCCGTGATCACCATGGTCGTCAGGTTCGGATCGAACGTCAGCACGCGGGAAGCGTCCGCGTAGTTCGCCAAGCGGACGGCCTCATAGTTGTTCGTGCCGTTTATAATGGCGCTGTACTTGTAGAAGAGCGGAGACGGTGTGCCCGGCGGGAAGATGACATCCCGATAGACCAAGGTATTGGTCAGCGAAGCCATGGGGGAGTTGGTTGAAGGCGGATACCCCCACTCCAGCGGCGCGGCGGAGCCGTTGATGAAAATATTCGTGGCGAAAAACGGATTCAGCCCCATGCCGAAATTCTGTTCCAGAACAAACCGAACCGTCATCGCGTTGGTCAGGCCCGATTCCGCCGGCGACATGCACAGATACGTGAACTTCGCGTTGGCGGAAATGTCCTCCACGCCGTTCGCGCTGACCACGATCTCGTTGGTGGAGGCGGGCAGCGGATCGTTCAGGTGCAGGAAAACGACATCCGGCTGGGGATTGGTCACGCTCAACGGGGCCACGCCGTCCACCAGCCAGTTGGCCGTGTTGGTGACGGTTTCCTCGGTGACCGGCTCATTGAACCGCGCGTACAGGATGAACTGGCCCTGCATGCCGACGACGGAGCGCAGGAACGGCGCGTTCACATCGCCGAATTCGAGGTCCGGCATCCCGTCGAAGTCGGAATCGATGACCACGTCGATGTAGTTGGTCGTGGTCAGCAGGCCGGCGTCCCACATATCGTTTTGCGGAATGGCATCGGGCGCGCTGAAGGAACTATCGGGCTCGTTGTTATGAATGTTGGCGAAGATCCGGATCGTCGCGCCCGTCGGCACCACGTTCCCGTCCACGAAACCGAACCGGCCGTCGTCGGTGTAGAGCTCGCTCCACGGGATGCGCGCCTCGAAACCGCGCAGGTCGCAGGTCGTATCGGCGGCGTACACGACCATGTCCACGGGTGTGCCGTGCGGCGTGGCGCCGTTGCCCTGGTCGAACAGGATGGCGACTTCGTTGGTGTCGATCGTATCGCCGTCGTACGTAATGCGCAGGATGTTGTTGAAGAAACCCTCGGTGGAAAGCATGTAATCGAGTCCGAACTCGACGCCGGTCGCATCATCGGCTTCCCATCCGACGCAATTGAATCGAATGGGGTCGGGCGGCACATCCACCCAGTCGGTCGTCGTGGTCGCGCCGGTGCCTTCACCCGGATCGGCATCCAGCATCACGACGAGCTTGTTGCCGTTCTCCCATCCCTGTAACGCGACGTAGAGATAGTTCGCGTCCCACGTCACATAGAGGTTGGTGATGACGTTTCCCTCCCAGGCATTGGTGGTACCGAAGGTCCCACGTAGTTCCACCGCATCGTACTCGGTCGGCACGCCATCCATGATGATGGTGTTCGGCGGTGATGCAAATGAGGGACAGGTAAACAGTGCACTCAGCAGGCACAGTCGAAGCGCTTTACTTTTCATGGGTTTGACTCCGGGATATCAAGACCACTTATTACGCTAAGAATACCCTTAGCGGGCCTAAAAGGCCAATGGAAAGTGAACAAAAACGATTGAATTTGGG
>CAYRPR010000431.1:0-2614 GCA_964425945.1 uncultured Verrucomicrobiota bacterium
AAAACACAAACTGATGCACCCACCCCTTAATCCCCTCCGAAGAGGGGAAATGAAGATTCTTCCTCCCCTCCTGGGAGGGGGCGGGGGTGGGTTTCGCTTCGTTCGCCAGCCGCTGTCTTACCGCCTCATACAGCAGGATCGTCGCCGCCGCCGCGACGTTCAACGAATCGCACTGGCCCAACATCGGGATCCGCACCTGCGCATCCGCCCGCTTCATCCATGCCTCGCTCAGCCCGTACTGCTCCGCGCCAACCACGATCGCGGCGCCTTTTGTGAAATCGACCTCTGTGTACATCCGATCGGTATGCGGCGTGGCGGCGACGGTCTGGATCCCCCGCTCTTTCAGCCACGCCATCACATCGGTCGTCGGCGCATCCACCACGGGCACGGCAAACAACGCGCCGATACTGGCGCGTACGACGTTGGGGTTGTTGATGTCCGTGCAGGAATCGCACACGATCACCGCATGCACACCCGCGGCGTCGGCGGACCGCAGCATCGTGCCCAAGTTGCCCGGCTTCTCGATATGCTCGGCGATCAGCACGAGCGGCCGTTCCGGCAGATTCAGATCGGCCAGACCCAGGCGAATCTGCGGCGCAAGGGCCAGCAATCCCTCCGGACGGTCCCGGTAGGCGATCTTCTCGAATACCGGCGCCGTGCACGAGTAGACCTCCGCCCCCGCCTGGCGGCACTGCTCGATCAGCGCCGGCTCGTTTGATCCCTGAAACAGCTCATCGCAGAAAAACAGTTCGACGGGGTTATGTCGATTTTCCAGGGCGCGCTTGATTTCCCGGTACCCCTCAATGACCAGCACGCCCTCCTCATCACGATGGGAACGCCGGCGCATCCGAACTACGCGCTTGATCCTCGGGTTCTGGAGACTGGAAATGGGGGAAGAATGGTTCATGGTTGATGGTCGATGGTTAAGAGGCGGCTCCACGCACGACGGGCTTCGGCGAGCGCCCGGCCGCGATGGGATATCCGGTTCTTCTCCTCGGCGGAAAGCTCCGCAAAGGTGCGATCGAAGCCGTCCGGAATGAAGAGTGGATCGTAACCGAATCCGCCGTCGCCGCGAGCCGCGTCCGCAATACGCCCGCGGCATACGCCCGCCACGGTTCGCGCTTCGCCCGACGGATCCGCCAGCGCGATCACGCATCGAAACTGCGCCGAGCGATTCGCCGCCCCACCCAACGCTCCGAGCAGTTTGCGGTTGTTGTCGGCGTAACTCGCGTTCTCGCCCGCGTATCGCGCCGAATACACGCCGGGCGCGCCGTTCAAGGCGGTCACCTCCAAGCCGGTATCGTCCGCCATGGACCATAAACCCGTCGCCCGCGCGAGCGTCACGGCCTTCTTGATCGCATTTGCCTCCAGGGTGGCTCCATCCTCCACGACATCGGGGATCTCGGGGAAATCCAGGGCGCTGACCACGTCCAGATCCGGCAGATCGAAAATCTCTCGAATCTCGCGCAGTTTGTGAGCATTACGGGTGGCGATTAGCAGCTTCATGGATGGAAGGATATCTGCTCGGGACAGGAGTTGAACCTGCACGACCTTGCGGTCACCAGCCCCTCAAGCTGGCGTGTCTGCCATTCCACCACCCGAGCGAAAGTCATTGCGACCAAGATAACGGGGGGTACGGCTCCGCGCAAGCGGTTTCCTTATGCGGCGGACCAGGGCACGTACTCGATGTAGGCCGGCGCCCCCGCCGGGCGGATCAGGAGCAGCCCATGGAATTGCCGCAGTTGAAGCAGCGATAACAGGCCCCGTTACGCACGGTAATGGACCCGCAGGTGTCGCAGATTGGAGCGTCTTCCATGAAATGTTTGAATTGATCATCCAACTGCTTCAACGCCTCGTCCTGCTGCGGCGTCGACGCCTCCTGCGCCGGCTTGGACGCCGGCAGGTTCATGGATTCGGCCTCCTCTTCGGCCGCGTCGGCCCCGTTCTGCTTGTAGCCCTTGATGAAGGTCTGGCCCATCCAGCGGAAAATGTAATCCATCAGCGACTTCGCTATCGGGATGTCCGGATTCTTCGTGAACCCGCTCGGCTCAAACCGCGTGTGCACGAACTTCTGCACCAGCGTCTTCACGTTGACGCCGTACTGCAGGCAGATGGAGATGGCCGTGCCGAACGCATCCATCAAACCGCCGATCGTGCTCCCCTCTTTGGCCATCACGATGAAGAGTTCACCGGGGTTCCCGTCTTCGTACAGCCCCACGGTGAGATAGCCTTCGTGTCCCGCGATCTCGAATTTATGCGTGATCGAGCGCCGCGTATTCGGCAGGCGCCGGCGCAACGGCTGGGCCTTGGACCCGTTCGACCCCGGCTTCTCCGGCGTTGCGGCCGCGCCTTTCCCCGTGCTGACCGGCTGACTGCGCTTGCATCCGTCGCGGTAGATCGCCAACGCCTTCAATCCGAGCCGCCACCCCTCGACATAGGTCTGCATGATCTCATCCACGGTGGCCTGCTCGGGCATGTTCACCGTCTTGCTGATCGCGCCGGACAGGAACGGCTGCACGGCGGCCATCATCTTCACATGCGCGAGGTACGGGATGTATCGCTTGCCGTTCCGCGCCTTGAACGCGCAGTCGAACACCGGCAGATGCTTCTCCTT
>CAYRPR010000432.1:0-2614 GCA_964425945.1 uncultured Verrucomicrobiota bacterium
ATCACCGTATTGGCCAAACCGTAGATGGTGGTCACAGCCCGCTGATTCCCGATATTGAACGACTCGCCGATGGCCTTGGGATGCTCCATGGCGAGCAGGGTTCCGCGCACCATGTCGTCCACATAGCACCATGCACGAATCTGCGTCCCGTCCCCGTTGATCTGAATCGTTTCATGCTTAAGTGCCTGCTGGATGAAGATCTTCAGGGCGCCTTCGCCGACCTGACCGGGCCCGTACACATTGAACGGCCGCACCACCGTCACGGGCAACCACTGATCCTGATAATACGCGATGGCCAGATGCTCCTCGGCCAGCTTGCTGACCGCATAGGTCCAACGCGCCTCGCCCACCTTGCCGATGGACGTTTTATCGAGTTCGGATGAGCGGAATGCATTCGTGCCGAACACCTCGCTGGTGGAGAAACAGACAACCCGGTCGCAATGTCCCAGCTTCGATGCCGCTTCCAGCACGTTGGCGGAGCCGACCATGTTGACGCGCATGGTCTTGACCGTGCTCTTCACGACGGTATCGATCCCGGCGATGGCCGCGCAGTGCACCACGATCTCCGCACCCGCCATGGCTTTGGCCAGCGCATCGTAATCCAGCACGTCGCCGACCACGAGCTTCAGATTGGGGTGATCCTTGTAGGCCCGTTTCTTAAGGGCATTTCGCGCCAGATTGTCGTAGGCCACAATCTTGTTGTGTTCAACCAAGCGGCCGATGAGGGTGGAGCCGATGAATCCGGCGCCGCCGGTAATGAAAATCTTTTTATCTTTGATCATGTGCGTATTCCCTTTGGCGATAACCCGCGCCCATACTCTCGCATTTCAACCGCTTCTGCAAGTTCGACGTCATGCCTCCGCTGTTTCAGGCCGCAGGCAACTGATCCAGGCCGGGTACGGATCGCATGGCCAGCTCCGCCAACGCTCGATCGGTTGCTGTCAGCCAGCGATCCAAGCCAATCCGGTCCGCCCCCGTGTAGGCCGGGTATCCATACAAGCCGTGCAAGTAGAACAGGGACGTGGAGGAGACCGAGGCGACACCGGCCAGTTTCCATCCCGCGACCAGGGCCTCGACCGGGATCTTCTGCTTTACCTGCAGACGATACAGGCTGTCCGGTCCCAGTTCATCGACCAGATGCTGGGCCAGCGAAGTGGCCTCCAGCGGGTGCTCCTTCCACAGGACCGCGTATCCCTTGTCGCGTATCGCGGCCACCGCCGAGCGGTACAGCGCAAATTCGTCCTCGGTCGTAAGAAAGAGCGTTGCGAATGGCTGGGGCAGGAAAAGAATGGCCGGACGGCTTCCCGCGTCGATCGTCTCCCGGGGCGTCTCACCGGATGCGCGAGCAATGTCGCGATAGCACTCCAGCAGTTTCCCTTTGTCCACGCGCTCGACCGATATCCCGGACAGATACGCCGGCCTATCCAGATGATCGGCGAGAAACGAATACATCCGGAACACGCGATGTACATCGCGGGCGCACACGCCGTCGGCCTCCATGCATTCGGGCCGTCCGTTCCAGTGGCCGGCCTCTCGCCAAAGCGCCCCTGGCCAGTGGCGCGGCCCGAGCTGTTTCCAGCGCGACGATCCGCAGGTTATTTCCTGCGGGATGAATTCCTCCGCTCCGTCCTCGTATAATACGACGCGGGCATGCGGAAAGGCGTAGAGGATCAGTTTCGTGGTGTCCATGCACAACTTGGACACCCATATTTCGTCCACATCCGCTCCGAACCGCGCCGTCAGCACCTCCCGTGCAATCGGAGCGAAGCGACGCGTGGGGAAATACCAGATCAGCACATCGCCGGACCACACGATCCGCTTCCAGGGCCACACGATCTCCGCCGTCTGCTGAATGGCCGCCCCGTACGGCGACTCGGGATTCTGGCCGAACAGCACCAGGATATCCTCGTTGCGCGCCTGCTCGGCGTCATGATGCGTGGCCAGAGCCGCACACGCGTTGACCACCTGACAGACACCCGGACAAAAGATGAGGCGCTTCATTTCCCGATCCCAGGCGAATGCAGGTCCCACAGCCCGAGCGCGCGATCGGGCCTGCGCTCCCGGTCCGGGTCGGGGATAACCCGCTCCGGCACCGGCAAGGAGAACGGGGCGAGCGTCAGATTGAGCGGTCGCCATTCCCCCGCATACGTGTCCCAATTCGAGTTCAAGCAGGGATAATGTGCGGTCAGCAGATACCGGATGCCCGCCCGCCTGATTTGATCAAGCACCACGAGAATGTCTGTGTTGCTGATATAATCGAAGTAGTTGCGCATCACCGCCATGTCCACCCGGGGCAGCCGATCGTACATCGCATTCATGAACGCGTAACCGGGATTCCCGCGCACCATATCCCCGGTTATAACCCGCACGCTCTCCGCAACATACCTCTCCAAGCCCGGAAGATGCCGCCCCGGATAAGCGAAAACGGAGGCAAATCCCTTCTCGGTAACCAGGGATCCGATTCCCTTGATCACGGCATCATCCACCGGGCCAACGGACGGCGCGGACGCTCTCATTTCGGCAAACGCCGTCTCATGAACGTGCGGCTTGATCCATCGATGGACCAGCGGCTGAGCACCCGGCATCGCCTTCGCGATACGCCCCAAACCAGACC
>CAYRPR010000433.1:0-2611 GCA_964425945.1 uncultured Verrucomicrobiota bacterium
GTGCTTCGTCGCGCTATCGAGACCGGAAAGCGCGATCTGATGAGCATACTGGGTGACGCCTCCGATCACGGTCGGTGTATCGACGAATACGCCGCCCCCCTCCCGCGGCAATACATCGAGACCGCCCACGGGAACAACCGGACTGTAGATGATCCGGGTATCGGCGGGCTCATCCGTATGCCACCGGATCAGCGCATGGTCGTCCGTGACCTGCAATACGGTCACGTCACTGATGATCGGCGGCGTATCGTCGATCGGGGCGCTCGCGATAACCACTTCGTTGCTGATGTTGGTATACGTGATGGTCAGTGTATCGAATTCAACGGCCGTCACGCCCGACGTCAACTGAAAGGTCGTCGAGAATCGTATGCCCGCATCCTGCGGCGCGGTGATCACCTCCGACCACCGGGGTACGTCGAGCGGATCCAACACATCCACCGTGAAATCGACACTGGGCGGCACGGGATTGAGAACCGGATCGATGATGGTCACCGTTACCGGCGCATCGGAGCGATAGGCCTTGCGGTCGAGTGTCACGGTGGGCTTCAGCTTCTGGATGGCCGCCACCAGATCCAGTTCGCCTTTGGTGCTCACCCGATTGGCTAGCGCGGCATTGGGCGCGGCGCTGTCCAGAATCGCATCGCGTATGAGCGAATAATGCCAGTCGGGATTCATGCTCCAGAGCAGCGCCGCCGCGCCCGCCACATGCGGGCTGGCCATCGACGTGCCGCTGAAGGAGTCGTACGAACCGAACACACCGCCATACGGTACCGAGCTGAGAATGTCGACGCCCGGCGCACCGATGTGAACGGTGTTCGTCCCGAAGTTGGAGAAGCTCGCCAGACTGCCGGAGATGTCGATCGCCGCCACCGAAATGATATTGGACAGATTATAGCTGGCCGGATACGCCGGATTGTCGTCATTGTTATTGGATGCATTGCCCGCCGCCGCGACGAACAACTGGCCATAGGTGTCGCCGGCCTCCTTGATCGCCAGGAAAAGCCCCTGACTGAATCCACCGCCGCCCCAACTGTTATTCGTGATCTTGATCTTCAGCGGCGTGTTCGTCGCGGCGTACTCCACGGCGCGAATAGCATCCGCAATCGTGCCGAAGGGGTCCAGAAACTTCAGACCGATCATCTTGACGCGCCAGTTCACGCCCACCACGCCGATACCGTTGTCGCCCACCGCGCCGATCGTACCGGCGACATGGGTCCCATGCGCGTCGTTGTCTATTTGAATAGGCGTGTTGTTGGCAAAGTCGAATCCGCCCGGCGCGATATTCAGCGCCAGATCCTCGTGCTGCTCGAACGTACCCGTGTCAATGACGCCCACGACGATTTCGTGCGTGCCCGTAACCACGTCCCATGCTTCGGGCGCCCGTATACGGTCCATACCCCACAAACTCCCGTACTCCGGATCGTTGGGGATGGTGGGATAAGCCCGTACGATGTAGTTGGGCTCGACGAATTCGACCGATGGATGCGCGGCGTAGAGGCGCGCCGCCTCGATCATCGAGATCGTCCGAGGCAACCGCACATGTTCGACCGGAACAATGCTGAAGCGACGCACCACCTCCGCACCCACCGTCTGGTGGACCGATACGCGGTCCGCCGGCTGAATACCGCCCTTGAACCCGATCAGCAGTTCCCCTTTGACAAATTCCTCGGTAAACTGCGGATTATTCCAGTCGACTTGAGGATGTTGGGACCACCCCTGCATCGGAGATGCAAGAAACACGGAGAGGTAGAGCAATACGCTGACCGTGCGCCGTGATGCGTCCACACTCATAGGTCCGGATGAACCTCCAGTGCGGGATTAAAGGTCGGCGCCTCGTCGTCCACGGCCTGTTTCTGCTCGGGCTGCAACGCGCGCGTCAACGCCTGGATCGCCAACTGGACCTGCACACGCTCTTCGGATAGCCGCACGATGTCACGCTGAATCTCGCGATTCCGGTCCAGGGAAGCCTGCTGTTGATCCTGGGCGGCGCGATAATCCGGATCCTCGCTGAGGCGGCGACTCAACTCGGCCTGCAGGTCATGCAACTCGCGCTGTTTCTGCTGGATGTCCGCGCGAAGTTGCTGCAAATCCTCGTCCTCGAGCACGCGTTCATGCACCTCGCGGCGTTCCTGATGCCATGCTCTAACCTCGGATATCAGTTCCCGCTGCTCGCCCTCCAAGCGCTCCAACTCGGCGTCTATGAAGGAGAGGCGATCTTCATTCTGCAGAAGCCGCTTATGGATATCCTCTTTCGGATCATTTTCTTCATCCGCAAACGCCGGGCCGGGCCACGTCATGAGCGCCAAAGCGAACAGAAGCAGGGAACAAGACCGCGGACAAACACGCTTCAAACACCACATGATACAAACCTTCATTGACAAATCCATCCCGGCTCTCGACTTGGACAGGGCTCTCAAGCTACACAAGACATATCCTGTCTTATATGCCTCAACATGCGCCAGGCACACAAGTAAAAAGTCCCATCCACCTCAATCATCTGCCCTCGCAACGCCCGTTTGGCTGGCGCGTTGGATCACTCCAGGCATCATGTGGGCCGACGGGACGGGCTAACCGCAACATGTACCAAGCTAATAATACGTATCTACGGGTC
>CAYRPR010000434.1:0-2591 GCA_964425945.1 uncultured Verrucomicrobiota bacterium
GGCGAGCGACCCCGACGGCGACGATTTGACGCTGAACGCCGATCCCCTGCCGTCGAGCGCGATCCTTTCGTCCGAGACGAAGCAGTTCCTGTTCACGCCCGGCATGACGGACACGGGCGTGTTCAATATCGGGTTCACGGCGTTTGACGGTTCGTTGACCAGTCCGACCCAGCACCTGGAAGTAACCGTCCTGCCGATCCCCATCGTGCCGATTGACGACACGAACCAGTTTAATCTCGTGGTCGATCCGATCCAGAGTCCGACGCTGGTCGCCAAGCAGCGTATCACGGGATTCGTGAACGTCGGCGATGCGCCGGAACCGCGTCCCATGGCGACCTCGGCGCTGATCACGGGGCTGGACCCGGCGACGGTGGAACTCGGTGACGAATTGGACGTCGAAATCACAGGCCAGAACGCCGGGTTGTTTGAAACGCATTTTGACGGCTCCAGCGTGCCGCTGTTCGGTTCGGGCATCCAGGTGCTGAACATAACGGTGCAGAACGCGCATCTGTTGACGGCGCGGATCAAGGTCCAGCCGGCGGCGCAACAGGGGCCGCGCGGCGTGACCGTGGCGACAAGCAACGAGACGGCGATTTCGATCGTCGCGCTGAACGTCGGCGCGGGCACGATCGAGATCACGGGCACACTGATCGATTCGACCACCAGCAACGCCGTCGCCAACGCGCTGGTGACGGTTCAGGGGACGGGTTTCCACACCACGACGGACGGGGACGGGAACTTCTCGCTCCTCGGCGTGCCGCCCGGCGACTATACGCTGATCATCAACGGGCCGAACCATCAGTTGCTCCGGTTCACGATCAACACGGCGGTCGGTGTGCCGACCCAGCTCGGCACGATCCAGACCGCGCCGACGGTTTTCGATCCGAACGCCCCGGCCTCGGTCTCGCTGTTGAGCGTGCTGGGCCGCGGGCTGGGCGCGCTGGACGGCATCACCGACTTGGTGAGGATGCAGGAAGCGATTCGCGACGCCTTCCTGCTGGTGGGCGGATGGGAATTCGGCATCGTGGACGAGTTTGGCAACCAGACCAATCCGGAGATGGGCGATGAGGGTCCGTTGAGCATCACCGAGGACGGCGTCCGGCAGTTGGCGGAGCGAACGGCGCGCGGCGATACGTTCATGTTGGGGGACATCCTGATGGTGTTCTCCTTCGCGCTGGAATGGAGCGAGGGCGATCCCCCGACGCTGGCGGACTGGATCGAGGGGATGCAGGAGCTATTGGATGAGGCCTGGGCCAATCCCGACGCGCCGGAAAATTACCTGCCGATCCTGATGTTCAGCCGGGAAAGCCGCTTGGCGCCCGAACCACCGACTCTTTCCCCACTGACGGCCCTGAACGCGTCACAGGCTTTTCTGTGTACGGCCAGTTTGTGGTCGTACGTATTTTCCACCAATTCGCCCTTCGCGGCGCTCCCCGCGACGGATGAACGGCTGGCCCGGAGCATCTCTTCGCGGTTGGGCAAATGGACGGACTTGTTCGTGCCCGCCGCGTATGCCGATGATCCGCCCCCGCCGCCGCCGCGGTTCACGCAGTATTGGCGCAATTTCAATAACCTGAAAAACAACTTCGTTCAGGGGCAGGTGAACAACGTCTATCAGGGTTTTGTCGATACCGCCATCATCATGACGGCCATGACGGCTGTGCCGGATCTTCGGGGCCAGTTGATTGCCCTGCCCATACTCGGTCATGTGGCCAACGATATCGCCGCGGCGTTCACGGCGATCAAATTCGCCACCATTGTTCCGGGACCGCCCACGCGCTTGAGCGCGGAACTGATCTTCGACGAGGACGGCGCCCCGCGCGTCGAAGTCCGCTTCCGGCGCAGTTCGTCTGACCTGAAGGACGGCAACTACATCTATGCGCTGTATCGGTTCCGCCGTCCGAACGAGCCGCGCGTGCTTGTCGCGATCAGCAAGCAGGACCAGGTCCCCGGCAACGACCTGATGTTGGCGGACCGTTCCCCGATTGCCGGGACCTTCTTCTACGCCCTGACGCTGACGCGCACGTTCACCGTGAATCAGACTCTCCCCGAGGACGAGGCGCAATTGGGCGGTCCGTGGTGGAATTACCCGCTATCCGGCGTCACCGATCCGTTCCAGATCATCGGACGCAGCAAACGCAGATTGACCAGCGACTTTTCCGATCCGGCCATCGTGTTCGTCGGTCCCCCCTCCCACCCGATCGCCGTGACCGAGCTGGGCGTGGACCCCGAAAGCGGCGACGTTTACTACGCCGACCGGACCGTACCCTATGACGAGCAGAAATTCGTCCGCATCCGGGACGGCGGCGAGGGCGAGCGCTCCGTGCTGGCGCACAGCGGATTCGCGGCGCCGGGGCACAAGGGCCTGGCCGTGGGATCCGGAGGCGATCTCTTCTCTGGGAATGCGGCGTCGGAGGCCGTGTTTGGAGGACGTCTGTTTCGTTTCTCCCTGCAGAACGGCGCGAAGAGCCACGCCGGCCAGATCAATTATTACAGCCGGGATCTGCAGTTCGCGAATCCGGTGTCCGGCGGGCCCATGGACATGGGCCCCAGCGCCATTCCGGACATCGTTTCCGTGCCGGAGGATTTGT
>CAYRPR010000435.1:0-2586 GCA_964425945.1 uncultured Verrucomicrobiota bacterium
CTTCGGTCCATCACCGAGTCGATCGCGTCCGGGGAGGGGACGATCGGCAAGCTGCCCATGGACGACGAAATATACGAAGAGGCCAAACTGCTCCTGCACGAACTGCGCGCCACGATCGACGACATCCGCGAAACGGCCCCCATCACCACCTTCACCAGCATCTTCTTCGGCGCGTTCTGATGGTTTAACCACAGAGGACGCGGAGGACGGGCGGGAGGGGCGCCCACGAAAGTCCCGCCTGCGCCGAGGCTCCGGCGCGCAGGCACGAACGGGGAAGCGGTCGAATAGCACTATGGCGCGAGCCCAGTCGTATACTTCGTCGTATGTCGGCCATTCCTGGCCGACAAATGTCAGGCAGGAATGCCTGACATACGGGGAGGGGCGGGACGGCAACGCCGGCGTACCGTTGCGGCTGAACGTGGCGTGGATTGGCGAAATCCAGATCAAGCGTTACGAAGCACACGAAACACACGAAATCGGACTGGACATGCCGTATGGTATATAATATGTTATAACATATGGAGAAGCATATGACCAAGATGATTGCCATGCAGGATATCCGCACGTCGCTGGCCAGCATTGCCGACCAGGTCGAGAAGGGCGAGCGCTTCATCGTTATTCGCAATTCGCGGCCGTCGTTTCAGTTGACGCCCTTGGAGACGACTTATCCGCAGCCTGGCGACGGCGCAATGACCCTGCGCGAGATCCGCGCCCGTTTCGAGGCCAAGCCGGTGGACCCGCAGGTGCTGCAGGAGCGCGAAGTGGACGCGATCATTCATGAGGTGCACAAGGGCCGTCATGAAGGTCGTGGTTGACACGAACGTCGTGATCCCCGCCATGTTGTGGGGTGGCAAGCCGCACGAGGTTCTGGAGCGGATCGAGCGGGGGAGGGATATCGCCTTTGTGACGCGCGAGATTCTGCAGGAACTGTACGACGTATTGCATCGTCCCAAGTTCGCCGCCGCGCTCTCGAACGCGGGCGTGGACCCGGCGGATATATTGCGGTGGACGGTGGGGCACTTCGCCTTGATTGTTCCGAGGCCCTTGACGCGTGTTCCGGGCCTGAGTGATCAGCGCGACTATAAGTTCCTCGCCTGCGCGGCGGCCTGCCGCGCGGATGTTCTGATTACCGGCGACAAGAAGCACCTGATTCCCCTTCGCCGCTGGCGCACCACTCGCATCGTCAGCCCGGAGACGTACCACAAGCGGGCGCGGAAAAAGTGAACCACAGAGGACGCAGAGGATCGCGGCGGGATGGCCCACGAAATTCACGAAATGCACGAACGCGAAGAAATCAACTCCCCTCCTGGGAGGGGCAGGGGGGGGTGGATGATGAACCACGGACGGCGCGGAGGATGGATATTCTTTCCTGAATAGTATTGCGGTTATACGGGCCACGGACTACGATTTGCCTTGTGCGGCAGTAATATAGATAGGGGAAAGCCATGAATCGTATCTATCAGGGCGTGTCGTCAATGTCGAGATACCCAACCCGGATAAGAACGCGCCACCGAAGCAACGCCTGCTTCCTTACGAAAAGATAATCAAAGAGCACACATGAAAACACTGGGTTTGGACTTAGGCACAAACAGCATCGGCTGGGCCGTGATCGAGTCAAGCGGCAAAACCGTCTCACTCATCGACAAAGGTGCACACATCTTCGAAAAGGGCGTCGGGGAGGAAAAGAATGCCGAAATCTCACTGGCGGCCGAGCGAACCAGACATCGCGCCGCTCGACGGATCAAGCAACGGAGAAAATGGCGCAAGCAACGGACTCTTCGTGTCCTGTGCAAATATGGTTATTGTCCTGGCTTGACAGAGCTGGATATTGATCGTTGGCGGCTTGATAAGGTTTATCCTGAGAGCCCCGAATTCAGGGCTTGGTTGCAGACGAAGGAGATTACGACCGACGGGAAACCAGCCGGACCATACTACTATCGCGCGTTGGCTGTGACTTCGAAAATGGACCTGCAAAATGAACGGGACAGGCATCGGCTCGGACGCGCATTCTATCATCTCGCCCAGCGGCGAGGTTACAAAAGCAATCGCGTAGCAGGTGATGAGAAGGAGGGTGCGGTCCTTTCCGCAATCAAGGCGTTGGATCAGGCCAAGGGCGGCAGGACTCTAGGTCAATATTTCTATGAGGAATGCCTCGGAAAAGAACCGGTGCGTGGCGAAGGTCATTATACCAGCCGGAAGGACTATGAGGAGGAGTTTGAATCAATTTGCGCCAGGCAGGACATCCCGGACGCCATGCACAGCGAATTGCATGAAGCCATTTTTTACCACCGCCCGTTGAAGTCGCAAAAGGGTTCAATAGGCAAGTGCCTCTTGGAACGAGGCAAAGCCCGCGCTCCAATATCGCACCCGTTGTTTGAGCGGTTTCGCGCTTTGCAGACGCTGAACAACATACGACTTTCGGAACCCGGCCATATGGAGATGCGTCCACTTACTGCAACGGAGCGGGAGTTAGCCTTGACGTGGCTCCTGAGTCGCACGAAACCGGAGTCATTCGAAAAGCTCGCCAAAAAGCTCGTGCCCCGCCGGTCCGCCATTCAGTTTGGAGCGGGACGGGATGACGGATCG
>CAYRPR010000436.1:0-2575 GCA_964425945.1 uncultured Verrucomicrobiota bacterium
AAGACGACGTGCTGTTTAACGAGATCCGCGGCCGCATCACGGACGAACTGATCCAGGAAACCGCGGGACGCATTCTGCGTTCGCTGACCTTCGGCGCCGTGCGCGTACGCAGTTTCGATCTGCAGGAGTCCGATGTCACCGGCGAGCAGACGATCGCCGAGTTCTGGGAGGTGGAGGGGCCCGCGCAACTGGTCGATCAGCCGGACGCCCCCAGCAGGCAGGCGGTGCTGGCGTACGATCTGGCGGACCGCAATGCGCGCGAGGTGCGACTTGCTCGCACGCTGGATTTGCCCTTCGATGCCGACCGGCTATACCGCATCCAATTGTTCATGCGTCCCGATGATTCCTGGCATCCGCTCACATTCTACGTAGAACGAGGAGGAAATCTATATAGAGCCCAGCGGCCCGAGTATCTGGGTGATTTCCAGTGGACCGCCGTGACGTTGCAGGAATACGGGCCGGACGACGAGGACAGCACCAACATCCGCCTGTGGATCCCGTACGTAAATGTGGACAAGGGGCCGCAGTACGAATCGCGTCCGGACAAGGTAAAGGTCACGGTGGTGCTGAACCGCACGAATGCAATGGGGGCGTGGTGGGCGAAGGTCCAGCGCAATTATCGCGGCGCGTTGGATTACATCCCGTTCTGGCGCTACACCGCCACCAGCGTATTTCTCGTGGTACTGAACATCATCGGCAACATCTTCTCCTGCTCACTGGTCGCGTATGCCTTTGCGCGGCTGTACTGGCCGGGCCGGAATATCTCGTTCGGCATCATGCTGGCCACGCTGATGATCCCGCCGCAGGTGACGATGATTCCGTATTTTCTGATCATCAAACATATCGGCTGGTACAACACGTTGTATCCGTTGTGGGTGATCAGCTTCTTCGGCAACGCCTTCAACATCTTTCTGCTTCGCCAGTTCATGAAGGGCATTCCGCGCGATCTGGAGGATGCGGCGAAGATTGACGGGTGCCATTTCCTGCAGGTGTACTGGTACGTCATCATGCCGCTGATCAAGCCCACGCTCGCCTGCATCGCGATCTTCACGTTCATGGGCGTGTGGAATGATTTCATGGGCCCGTTGATCTATCTCGCCGACCAGCGTTTGTATCCCTTGTCGCTCGGCCTCTACGCGTTCAACGTGCAGGCGGGGGGCAACATGGGCATGATGATGGCCGGATCGCTGATGATGACCCTCCCGATCATTATCATCTTCTTCTTTGCCCAGAAATACTTCATCCAGGGCGTGACGCTGACGGGGATGAAGGGGTAGGGGGATCTCTCACTCCTCCTCGTCCTCGATACTTCGGCCTGCGTGTACGAGGAGGAGGACGATGACGAGTACGACTGCTGAACGCGCAAGAGGCTGATTATAAATCGGATACAAAAAGTTAGAATTTCCCGTAAAACATATTGACATATCATAATATCATGATAAGATGATCCGTATGAAGACTAGTGAAACGCCTTACATCGGGAATCTATCCATCGAGCGCGTCGGACAGATGGCGCAGGTGCTGCGCCTGCTGGCTCATCCGCACCGGCTCAAGATCGTCGAAATTCTGGAATCGGAAAAAGAGGCGCCGGTTTACCAGATCGCGGAGGAAGTGGGTCTGCCCCAGGCGGCCACATCCCAGCACTTGAATCAGATGAAACGGGTGGGGCTCGTGGGTTCATTCCGGCGCGGCAAGGAAGTCTGGTACGCGATCGGCGACCGGCGAGGTATCAAGATATTGAACTGCATACGAAGCACGGAGAAATAGATCATGCGCAGACACGAACTTTGGATGACGATCATGATATCGTGGGTGATTTCCGCTGGCGCAGACTCTGTAACCTTGGATGACTGCATCACCGCCGCGTTGGAGTCCAATCCCGGCCTGCAGGCGGCTACGTTTCGCGTTCAAGCCGCGCGTCATGCCCACGGGCAGGCGCGATCGGCCTGGTATCCGCGACTCTTCGCGCACGGCAACTATGCCCGAACCGACAACCCGACCCAGGCGTTCATGATGGAGCTGAATCAACGGACGCTGGACATGTCGGATCCCGGGTTCAATCCGAATGATCCGGACGACACGGAAAACCTTCGCCTGGGATTGGGGGCTCAGTACCGCCTTTTCGATGGCGGGCGCCGGAGCGCGGAATCCCGCATGGCCGGCTTACAGGCGGATGCCCTGCGGCACGCGGAAGAGGCCGCGCGCAATGAGCTGATCTTCGAGGTCACGCGCGGCTATTACAGCGTTCTGCAGGCCCGGGCGTTACTCGACGTGCAGGACGATACGGTCGCCAGCCTGGAGGAGAGCCTGCGCGTGGCCGGGGAACGTCTGCGCGCGGGTTCGGTGATCAAGACCGATGTGTTGAACCTCGAAGTGCAACTGGCCCAGGCGCGCGAGGACCGGATTCGCGCGCACAACGGGCTGGCCCTGTCGGTTGCGGCATTGAATACGGCCATCGGCGCGGAATGGGTGACCGATCCGAATGCACTGATGGTTCCGGATAAGGATATACCGGACCCGCTGTCGGAGGATTTAAGCACCGTGGAAAATCGCCCTGAACTGCTGGCGGCGCACC
>CAYRPR010000437.1:0-1123 GCA_964425945.1 uncultured Verrucomicrobiota bacterium
AACCTGACCAAGTTCGATTCCGCCATGCTGGACAACCTGTTCGCCGAACAGATCCAGCAGCAGTTCGGCCTGCCTTCGGTGGCGGCGCGGATGGACAACGGTATGCTGGTGATCGAGGGCGAGGTGTACAGCCAGGGCGACCTGGAGCGCATCAACCGCATCGTCGCCGCGCACCAGGTGGAGCGGGTGATCAACCTCGTGACCGTTGAGGAACCCATGATCGAGGTGGAAGCGCGCTTCGTGCAGATCGATCAGGCCAAGGCCCGCGCGTCCGGTCACAACATCCTCAAGAGCCTGCGCGTGCCGGGCCGGGCGGGTGTGGCGGGCGGCACCGGCGGGTCCACCGTGAGCTACGGTCTGGACGCGAACTTCAACCTGGCGCTGAACGCCCTGATCTCCGAAGGCTATGGAACCGTCATCGCGGAACCGCGCCTGCGGACGCGCAGTGGGTCGGAAGGCGTATTCATGTCGGGCGGTGAGACGTACTTCACCATCGCCGGCCAGGTCGGCGGGTCGCTGGAATCCGTGGAGCACGGCATCATCCTGCGCGTACAGCCGACCATCAAGCGGGACGGGACGATCGAGAACCAGATCAAGATCACGGTCAGCGTGCCCGAAGCGCAGTCCGCGGGTCAGTTGTCCTTGAGCAAATTCGAAACGTCGAACCTGATGGAATCGCAGCCGGGCGAATCGGTTGTGATCGCCGGACTGGTCCAGTCCCTTCAGGCGCAATTCGGCGAGCGGACGCCGGTGCTCGGGCGGATGCCGATCTTCCGGCTGTTCTTCTCCGAACGCGGACAGTTGTCGCAGGAGCGCGACCTGGTGGTGGCGATCACCAGCTACCGCGTCGTGCCGCAGACGGCCGAGGCGGCGACCGCCGAACCGCGCGACGTGGCCGTGCCGCCGCCCGCGCGGGAAGCGCGGACGGTGGAGGCGCCCCGGACCGACAAGCCCAAGGTTGATTCGCGCATGGGTGCGCATCAACGCGTGCTGGCGGGGGAATGAAATCACCGCGCATACATTCTGAATCATAACAACACCTCATGGCTGTGCTTCGAGTCAGCGGCGGCGAATACGACGGCCACCTGTTCCAGGTGGAGCGGGATTGCTTCGTCATCGGCCG
>CAYRPR010000437.1:1133-2565 GCA_964425945.1 uncultured Verrucomicrobiota bacterium
GCTCGAGTGCGATCTGATCCTGCACGATGCGGCGGTGTCGCCCCGCCATGTGCAGATCATCCGCCGGGGGAAATCCTTCTGGTTGCAGGATCTGAACGGCAAGGGCGGCACCCTGCTGGACGGCAAGCCGATCATCCAGGCGCAGTTGAACGGCGGCGCCACCGTCGCGGTCGCCGGCTACCGGTGTTCGTTCTCGCACGAGGACGTTGACCTGGACAACGAGCGGGAACTGTCGATCGAGGAAGTCCGTCGCTTCTTCCACGGCGAACTGATCAAGGCGCTGGACCTGAAAAAAATATCCGCCATCCAGGCGCGCGATCAGTCCCTGCGCAATCGCGCCCAGGAAACGCTGGAGAAATTGATCTACCGGTTCAAGGACCGCATACCGCCGGACCACGACGTAGGCGAATTGAAGCGGTCGGTCCTCGACGCCGCCCTGGGGCTGGGCCCGCTGGAGGCGTTGCTGGCCGACGATACCGTCACGGAAATCATGGTCAACGGCCCCCGGGACATCTTCGTGGAGCGCAACGGACGCCTCGAGCGGTCGCGCTCGTTCTTTCTCGGTACCACGGAAATCCTGACGGCGATCGAACGCATCGTCGGTCCGCTCGGACGGCGTATCGACGAAAGCAGTCCGATGGTCGACGCGCGGTTGAGCGACGGGTCCCGCGTCAACGCGATCATTTCTCCGCTGGCGTTGGATAGTCCCGTGTTGACCATCCGAAAGTTCCCGAAGCGGCGCATGGGCATGGACGACCTGGTCCGGTTGAACAGCCTGTCCGACCCGATGACACGCTTCATCCGCCTGTGCGCGATCATGGCCCGAAATGTCGTGATCTCCGGCGGCACCGGTTCGGGCAAGACGACCCTGCTCAACATCATCTCCTCCTGCATTCCGGAAGGGGAGCGCATCGTCACCGTGGAGGATTCGGCCGAATTATCCCTGCCACAGGATCACGTGGTTCGGCTGGAAACGCGCCCGGCGAACATCGAGGGCCGCGGCGAAGTGACGATTCGCGACCTGGTGCGAAACGCGTTGCGCATGCGGCCCGACCGCATCGTGGTCGGCGAATGCCGCGGCGGCGAGGCGTTGGACATGCTGCAGGCCATGAACACCGGTCACGACGGCTCGTTGACCACCGTGCACGCCAATTCGGCGGAGGATGCGGGCCGCCGTCTGGAGAATCTCGTCCTGATGTCCGGCATCTCCCTGCCGTTGAAGGCGGTACGGGAGCTGATCGCTTCCGCCATTCACCTGGTGGTGCAGATCAGCCGGCTGTCGGACGGATCGCGCAAGATCCTGTCCATTACGGAGGTGGTCGGTATTCGGGACGGAGAAATCCAGTTCCAGGACATCTTCAAGTTTCATGTGGAGGGTATCGGCGCCGACGGCCGCGTCAAGGGCGCGTTCTCGGCGACCGGCATCATCCCG
>CAYRPR010000438.1:0-2552 GCA_964425945.1 uncultured Verrucomicrobiota bacterium
GTCGGCACGATCTGTCGCCAATTCATGTTCATAAATCCTTCTTTCTGATGGTGGCTATGACACTCTCCCCCGCCACAACCTTGTCACCTTTCTTCACCAGCACATCCACATCGTCTTTGGGCAGATAGATATCCATCCGCGACCCGAACTTCATCATGCCGATCCGTTCGCCTTTGGCCAGCACCTGGTCCATGTTCAGCCAGTATACGACGCGCCGCACAATCGGACCCACGATCTGCTTGACCAGGCAGCGCGTCTGATCGCCGTCGATCAGGATCGAACTGTGCTCATTGTATTCCGACGAGGCATTGCTGAGGGTCAGCAGATGCTTGCCCGGCGTGTAATTGAGCCCGGTCACCCGGCCGGCCATCGGAGTCCGGTTCACGTGCACGTTGAACGGACTCAGGAAGATACTGATTCGCACCGTATCACCCTGCAAGTAGTTGGATTCCTTGACGTCTTCCACCAGGCGGATCAATCCATCAGCGCCCGCCACAACGGACGACGGATCCGCCGGCGCCTGCCTTTCCGGATCCCGGAAGAAATACAGCATGAACGCCGAAAGAATCGCTCCCAGGACATAGCAGGCGGTCTCGACGCCCGCCCAGCCGGCTTGACGGGCCCAAAAGCCTGAAATACCAAACAGGACCAATGGACCTATGATCCAAGGCCAGCCATCGCGAACTATGCGCATGATCGTAACAACATCCTTGATAAACGAGCTTTCTGGGGTGCTACTATAACCCGCATCTACACGGAATTCGATCAAAATCGTAACCTAAGGGCGCGGATACTAGCGGTGGAACACCAAAAGAAAAGAGAAATCGACCATTCTGAACGGTCACATCATACTAACCAACTGATTTCAGGATACTTGCAGTCTTCTGAATCAGGGAGAGGAGTACGTTGAGCATGGTCTTCCGCCTTGAATTCCGCAGTCAGATGTCGATAATCCCCCTCCTTTAGATCGGACAACCCGCCATGAGAATCCTGATTATCGGCGCCGGCAATGCCGGCCAACAGCTCGCAGAACGCCTCCGGGAGGAACGGCACGACGTCGTGATGATCGACGTGCAGAGCGGTTCATTGACGGAGGTGGAATCGCAAATGGATGTCCAGACATTTGTGGGCTCCGGCTCCAGCCCCCGCCTGCTCAAGGAAGCCGAAGTGGACAAGGCCGATCTGGTCGTGGCCGTAACCGGCCGGGATGAAGTCAATGTCCTGGCCTGCCTCCTCGCCCACGCCGCCGGGGTGCCCCACAAGATCGCCCGGATATCCGATACGGACTACATCCATGAGGCCGGGCCGTTCGATTTGCATAAACTCGGCATCGACATGGTGGTCAGCCAGAAAGAGGAGTGCGCGCACGACCTGTTCAACGTGCTCCGCCTCCCCGGCACCATCGAAGTGGTCGACATCCTCGACGATCTCGCCATCGCAGCCGGCATCAAGGTGGATATCGACAGTCCGCTAGCCACCGTCAATCTGGGCAAATTTCCCGAGCCGGACCTGATCCGGAAAATACGCTTCATCGCCGTCCAACGCGGCAACAAGATGCAGATCCCCCATGGGGACACCCAACTGATGATCGGCGACGATGTGTATCTGGTCGGCGAACCCGACGACGTGGACGAGTTTCTGCAATGGGCCTATCCGGAACGACAGCGCTTCCAGAAGATCGTCATTGCGGGCGGCGGCGATCTGGGATTCCATCTCGCGCAACTCCTCGAGTCCACCCGCGTGGACATCGTTCTGCTCGAAACCGACCCGGTGCGCGCTACGTTCTGCGCCGATCGGCTGGATCGCACGCTGGTTATGAAATCCGACCCGCTGGATCCCGACACCTTCGATAACGTCGGGATCACGCCGACCACCGCCTTTGTCGCCGCCACCGATGACGACGAGAACAATATCATTTGCTGTCTGCTCGCCGAGAAGCGCGGCGCCTGCTACACCGCCGCGCAGGTCAGCAAGGCCAGCTACACGCCGATCATATCCAGCTTGAGCCTGCTGGATCGCGCCGTCAATCCGTACACCTCGATGGTCAACGCCATTCTCCGTTTCGTTCGTGGAACCCACATCGAATCGGCCTCCACGCTGTACAGCCTGCCGGGCGAGTTGATCGAGGTCCATATCCCCGCCGACAGCCCATGGGCGGGCCAACGCATCCGCGAACTCGGAGCCGGTATCCGGGGGGGAATCATCGCCGCCGTCCTGCGCGGCGGCCGCGTCATCGCCGCCACGGGTGATCTGGAATTGCTGTCGGGCGATCGGCTGGCCCTGTTCTGTATCCCCAAATCGTCCGGCAAGATTCTCTCTGCACTCCGCGGAAAATGACCGCTAACCGAACCCAGCACCAGGCACGACGCACCAGGCACGCAATATCATGAACTTTCGCGCTGTATTCCATCTGATCTCGTTCCTGATGTTCTTCGTGGCCTTGGGCATGGTCGCCAGTTGGGGCGTGTCCATCCTCTACGACGATCCGCTGGCGGTACGGAACGGTTTATTGCACGCCTGGGTCATTTCGATCTGTATCAGCATTCTGCTCT
>CAYRPR010000439.1:0-2544 GCA_964425945.1 uncultured Verrucomicrobiota bacterium
ATGCCGCGCCGCCGCGCGATACGCGCATCGTGGACGCGCCGGGCACGTCGACCGCATGGGCCTGATCAGGTCAGCGCTTCTCGTGCCGTTTACGGATCATGTGGTCCAGATACAACAGCAGGCGACCCAGCACCACCAGCGTGGCGATCACCCAGATGACGATCAGCGGCGGCGTGTTGTCGCCGGTGATGGGATGTCCCAGTGGAATGAAGATCTGCGTGACACCGAACGCGACCATGGTCGTGGTGAATATCACGATGAGACACTGAACGCCCTCGATCAGGCCTTGACGATGTTCGATGCCCTTCATGCGGGCGTGCTCATTGACCACACGCCGGATCGGGATCAAGGCCATCAGGCAGAAGAAGTTGATATGCGTCAACGTGTAGACCTTCACACCCAATTCCACCGCGCTGAGCCACAGGATCGTGGCGGCCAGCAGCAGGATGACCGACTGGAATCCGAATAGCAGCCACGGGAACCAGGTGTCCATGGTGTTCAGTAAATGGCGGCCCAACGGCGTCTTGTGCACCTGTTCGCGCCGCAACAGGATGGCGCCACGCAGGATCAGCAGGGAGCCGCCGCCCATGCCGAGCGCGGCCCATAGCCCGGGCCCCGCTCGTTGCTGTACGTGCATGAGCGCGATGGTGGTGACAACCACGACCCAGCCGAACAGCCGCGCTTTCATGACATGTCCGCGTGCGTGTCGGTCCGAGGGTTGGTATTCGGCGAAATAGGTCATGGTCGTCCCGGTGTCTTTCTGGTATTGTTTTCTGAGTCAAATGATATGGTAGTGACGCGAATCCGTATTTGCAATGTGGGATATACGCGATCATGGCGGACCTTGAACATACCCTCTGCTCGATTCTGTCGCGGCTCCTGGTGACCGTGTTTCGATGCGCCGGATTGGCGACGCTGGCGCTCCTGATCTACTTCCCGGTTTTCAAGGGGATGGGGCTGGGTCTGGTTCCGGTGGCGCTGGGCTTGGCCGGCGGCGCGGTCGCATGGCGTCTGGCCGACCGCGCCGGCGGGATCGAACGGATACGGGAATCCACGTTCGTGACGTTATTGATCTTTCTGCCGGTTGCCATTCAAGTGGCGCTGATCGGCGGTTTCCGCTCCCAGCCAACCTTCGACGGCTTGTTCGTGTACCGGGAGGCGGTGGCGCTCGTGAATACAGGCCGCATGTCCGAACTGACGTACTACGCCCCGGGCCAGATCTGGTACTACGCGGTCTTCTTTAAATTGTTCGGCGCGTCCTACATGGTGGCGCAACTGGCCCAGGTCCCTCTCTTCGGGGCGATGATCTGGGCCGGGTACCGGATCGCGCGGCGCGTGATGCCCATGGCGCCGGCGCGCTGGGCGGGTATCGGCATCGCGGTCTATCCGTCGAGTCTGTTGTATGTGCTCGTGACGCCTTACTACTACTATCTCTACACCTTGTTGATCCTCCTCATGGTCTGGTCCTGGCTCGCCGCCGCCGGAGATGAGCGGCGCTGGGCGGCGGCGGCCGGGGGCGCGGCGGCGGGAGTCGGGGCGCTGACCAAGGCCGTGTTGCTCATCGCACCGGTGCAGGCGCTCGCATTCTGGATCCTGGCCGCCGGACGATGGATGCGCGGACGGTTGTGGGGCCATGCGATCCTTTTTGTCGTCGCGATGGCCGTCGTCATCGCGCCGTGGGCCTGGCGTAATGCCAACGTGTTCGGTGAGCCGGTACTGATCTGTACGTCGGGCGGATTGGTGTTGTACAGCGCGAACAATCCGGAGTCCGACGGCCTGTACAGCTATCTGCCGGACGATGTGAAGATCGAATCGCCGCAGGAAATGCTCGCGCATAGTCGTTGGTGTTCCGAGCAGGCGCTCGCGTTCATGCGGGAGAATCCGGCCTCATTTCTCCGGCTGGTCTGGCTGAACCTCCTGCATACGTGGGGCACCGAAACGACCTATGTCGAATTGATCAACGCCGACGGGCACTCGCTGGGGCGGCTCGATCCGGCCTTGCGTTTCCTGGTTCAGACGGGGTGGGGGATGCTGGTATTGTTATGGGCCGCGATGGCTTGGCGAAAGCTCCGAGCCGGCGCGCCGGCTACGCCCGTGGAACTCATCGTGTCCATTCTGGTGTTGTCCAAATGGGCCGTCTATTCGGTCTACGAGGGCGGCGCGCGCCATCACTTGCCCATCGTGCCGATCCTGATCATCTACCTGGCGAGCGAGCTGTGGTCGCAGCGCGATACAGATCCGCAATCGCATCCAGCTTGAGCCGCGCGTGATGATCGAACGTGTGCAGGCGTTCCACATCGGCGCGGGCGCGGGCGCCGATGGCGTGCCGCCGGTCCGGGTCGGCGATCAGGGAATGGGTGATGCGAGCGATGGCGTCCACGTCCCCGGGTTTGACGAGATACCCGTTCTCCCCGTCGCGGATGTAGTCGATGGATCCCGGAGCCTCGGTGATGATCACCGGCTTGCCCATCGCCATGGCCTCGAGCATGACGACCTGACCGGTGGATCGTTCGGTGGGAAGCAGCGGTATGATCACCACCCAGC
>CAYRPR010000440.1:0-2502 GCA_964425945.1 uncultured Verrucomicrobiota bacterium
TGAGATCGGATTGAACGCGCAAGCGTAACGAGGGATTCCGTACGTTCTAACCGAATAATAATTTGCGTTACCCATTTGCCCTGACTATCATGGATTCAACAATTCTCGATTGGAGCCGCTCATGAAAGTCGTTGCCGTCATCCTCGGGGGTGGGGAAGGTTCCCGGTTGGCCCCCCTCACGCGTGATCGGGCCAAACCCGCTGTACCGATCGCCGGCAAATACCGCCTGGTGGATATCCCGATCAGCAACTGTCTCAACAGCAACGTACGGCAGATCTACCTGCTGACGCAGTTCAATAGCGTGTCCCTCCATCAGCACGTCCAGGCGTCCTACCGTTTCGACTCGTTCAGTCATCGGAGTTTCGTGCGCATCCTCGCGGCCCAGCAGACGCCGGGGTCGGTGGCCTGGTTTCAGGGCACGGCGGACGCGGTTCGCCAGACGTTCCGCTACCTGATGGACGAACATCCCGACATCATCCTCGTGCTGTCGGGCGATCATCTGTACCGCATGGATTTCAGCGAGGTGATCGAACAGCATTTGGAGCACCAGGCCGATGTGACCATTGCCACGAAGCCGGTCCCGCGCCGCGAGGCCGGTGCGCTGGGTATCATGCAGGTCGATGACACCCATAAGATCGTCAATTACGTGGAGAAACCCGGCGATACGCCGGCGTTGGACCCGCTACGCGCGCCGATGTACAAGGATGAGCGGTTCCTGGCGAGCATGGGCATCTATGTGTTCAACTCGGATGTGCTCCGTGAACTGCTCGAGGATGAGGGTAAGCGGGATTTCGGGCGGGATATCATTCCGAACGCCATCAAACAGCGGAAGGTGTTCAGTTATGTGTTCGACGGATACTGGCGGGATATCGGAACCGTCGGCAGTTTCTGGGAAGCCAACCTGGAACTGACCGATCCGTTGCCGGCCTTCAGCTTCTATGACGCCAAGGCCCCCATTTACACGCGCATGCGGTATCTGCCCCCGTCCAAGATAAACTGTTGCGATCTCAATCGCTGTCTCCTGTCCGAGGGATCGATCATATCGGGTCACCGCATCCTGCACGCCATCGTGGGTATCCGGACGCTGGTCGGGGAGGGCTCGGTGATCGAGCATTCGGTGCTCATGGGAGCCGATTACTACGATACGAGCCGCGATCCGTCGGTCCCGCCGCTCGGCGTCGGCCGCGATTGCTACATCAAAAATGCGATCATCGACAAGAATGCGCGGATCGGCGACGGGGCTTATATCACGCCGGACGGGAAGGAAAATGAAACGGTTACGGACAAGTATGCCGTTCGTGACGGCGTGATTGTGATCCCCAAGAACACGGTGATTCCGCCGGGGACGAGGCTATAGCGTGTCGGGTGTCGCGAGTCGCGTATCGGTCATGGGACGGCGGGCGTAAAAGGGGTATTCCGACGGTTCCCGATCGGTGGGGATATATTTCCAGCGCTTGTACATCCAGAGCCAGGCGCCCGGGTTCTCCCTGATCTGCCGCTCGGTCACGGCGGCTATCTCCTCCGTCAGGCGCCGGGCCTGTCCCTTGGGATGGTGCGCGTCGGGGGCCGGGGGGGTGATACCGGGCGCGGTGCGCACGACATAGGTGCCGTCGGGCTGGGGGATGCAGAATCCGAACAGGATGTCGGTATGGGTCCGGATGGCGAGGGCCGCCGCGGCGTCCGTCATCAGGGCCGGCAGGCCGAAGAAGTCGATATAGATCCCGCCTTCCGACAGCCGCGTGTTCTGGTCCAGCAGCAGGCCGACTTTGCCTTCCTCGCGCAAAATCCGGATCATGGACCGGAGGGCGCCTTGGCGGGGAATGATCCGTTGGCCCGACACCTGTCGTATGCGGTTGAACAGGACGTCCACGGCTGGATTGACGAGCGGCGCGGCCACGCTGTTCAGCGGATATCCGCGCAGCGAAACGGCATGTCCGAGGAATTCCCAGTTTCCCATGTGAGCCGTCACACAGATGTGCGCCTTCTTCTGGAACAGCCGTTTCTCCAGTTCCGGGTCGAAATGGACATGGCGCGGGATGCGCTCGGATGCGTTGCGGGCAAACCAACAGATATCCAGCATGACCTGGGCGAAAGTCTGGTACGACTGGCGCAGGATGCGTTTCTTTTCGTCCGCTGAACGGGTGTCCCCGAAGGCGATGTCCAGATTGGCCCGGCCGATCCGCTTCAGGGATAACGGCAGGAGAAACGCCGCCGACCCGAGCGCCCGCGCGAAACCCAGCACGGCGCGACGGGGCAGACAGGGGATCAGGATCAAACCGAGACGGACCAGCACCGCCTCGCAAGCCTTGCGTACACGTTTGAGCGGGTTCATGGGCGTTCGGGTACCCGGTGGCGGACATGTTGAGGCGTGAGCCGGGTGGGACTCGAACCCACGACCACAGGCTTAAAAGGCCCGTGCTCTACCAACTGAGCTACCGGCCCACTCATCAACAGCGGACCCATCACGCACGTGGCGAAAACAGTAGGGGAACGGTTTGATTT
>CAYRPR010000441.1:0-2498 GCA_964425945.1 uncultured Verrucomicrobiota bacterium
GCCGATATCGTCGAAATCAACGAGGCGTTCGCCGCTCAGGTGCTGGCCGTGCTGTCCTGTCTGGCCGATCCGGAATTCAGCAGGACCGCGTTGGGTCTCGACAAGCCCCTGGGCGCGATCCTCCCGGAGAAATTGAATGTTAACGGCGGCGCCATCGCGCTGGGCCATCCGGTCGGCGCCACCGGTGCGCGCCTGATCCTGACCAGCCTGATGGAATTGCGCCGTCGAAAACAGAAACACGCCCTGATATCGCTCTGTGTCGGGGGCGGGCAAGGCGCGGCGCTCTGGCTCGAGAGGATGTGATATGACCCAACGCATATATCTGGATACGTCGAACGACGATATCTACACGATGATCTTCGATCGGCCGGATTCGTCCGCGAACATCTTTGATACGTCCACTTTCGACGAGTTGGAAGATCACATCAAGGCGCTCGCCGGCGACACGCGCATGCAGGGACTCATCTTCCAGAGCGCGAAGGAATCCATCTTCATCGCGGGCGCGGATATCGGGGAACTGGCCGCATGCACGTCGGACGAGGAGTTGACCGGTCTTATCGAACGGGGACAACGGTTGTTCCAGCGCATTGCCGCACTGCCCGCCGTCACCGTGGCCGCGATACACGGCGCCGCGCTCGGCGGCGGCTATGAGCTGTGTCTGGCCTGCGACTTCCGGATCGCGTCCGGCGACCGCGCGACGAAGATCGGCCTGCCGGAAACCCAGCTCGGCATTCTGCCGGCGTGGGGCGGATGCGCGCGTCTACCGCGATTGATCGGTCTGCCAAAGGCGCTGGATGTCATCCTGGCCGGCAAACGTCTGGCGGCGAAGCAGGCGTTGCGCTATGGCATGGTGGATCAGGTGGTTCCGCGTGAGCATCTGGTTCGCATGGCGATGGAGAAGATTGCGGCCGGCAAACCGCTTCGCCGATCACCGTGGATGGTAAATAATCCGCTATCGGCGCGCGTCCTATCGCGGATCGCCGGCAAGCAGACCGCGGCGAAGACGCGCGGCAACTACCCGGCGGTTTCAAGGGCGCTCGATGTGGTGGTCGCCGGCGTCTCGCGTACGCTGGAGGACGCGATGCGGCTGGAGCGCGATGCCGTCGTTGATCTGGCCGCGACGACGGCCTGCCGCAACTTGATTCGTGTATATTTCATGCAGGACCGGGCCAAACGGCTGAAACCGCAGGATCTGGCCTGGGCGGAGCTCGAACCGGGCGAGAAGCCCGCGGGGGCCGGGCCGATCCGACAGGTCGCCGTGATCGGCGCCGGGGTGATGGGCGCCGGTATCGCGCAATGGATCAGCACGCGCGGATATCCCGTGCTGTTGCGTGACATCGGCGAAGAACCGGTCCGGAACGGCTTGGCGCACATTGCGAGGATTTATCAGGAGGGCGTGAAGCGCCACCAGTTTGACCGGGTGGAGGCGCGGCGGGGACTGGATCGCATCGCTCCATCGGCCTCCGATGTGCCGATGCCGCGCGTCGGGTTGGTCATCGAGGCCGCGGTGGAAGACCTTGCGATCAAGCGCGAGCTGTTTCGCGGGCTGGCCGGCCGCGCGCCGGCCGACGCACTGCTGGCTTCCAATACGTCCGCGCTGTCGATCACCGAATTGGGGCGCGCGTCGGGCGCGGCCGGTCGCGTGATCGGGTTGCACTTCTTCAATCCGGTTCATCGCATGCCCCTGTTGGAGATTGTACTGGGCGAGGAGACCTCGCTCGAAGCGGCCTCGCGCGCGCTGGCCTTTGCCCAGCGCATCGGCAAATTGCCCGTGGTGGTGCGCGACCGGCCGGGTTTCCTGGTCAACCGGATTCTGATGCCGTATCTCGTTGAGGCGGGCCTGCTGTTCATGGCCGGGGCGTCCGCGCGGGAGCTCGACGAGACGATGCTGAATTTCGGTATGCCGATGGGGCCGCTGCGCCTGATCGACGAGGTCGGGGTGGATGTATGTTGTCATGTGGCCGGCCATCTGGCGGCTTCGTTCCCGGATCGCCTGTCGGTTCCGCCGATCCTCGACCGGATGAAACAAGCCGGCCGGCTGGGCCGCAAATCGGGCCGGGGTTTCTACCGCCATGACAGACGGAAGCCGGCGCTGGATCCGGTGCCGGAAGACTGGGTCACGGCAAGCGAGGCGGGCGCGCTGTCGCGGCAGGATCCGGAGTTGCGCATGGTCTATCCGATGCTGAACGAGGCCGCGCGTTGTCTGGAGGACGGTGTGGCGCCGACGCCCGGCGACATCGATTTCGCGATGATCATGGGAACGGGGTTCGCCCCGTTCCACGGCGGACCGCTGCGGTACGCCGACACCATAGGGATCGCGAAACTCTGCACCGCGCTGGACCGGTTGGCGGCGTCGGTGCATCCACGGTTCACGCCTTGCCGGCGGTTGCGCGATATGAAGGAGGAAGGGGAAACATTCTACAGCGATGACCATTGACACGTCAAGGATGACCGAAGGCAAGCGGGCCGCGCTGGAGCTGGCGGAATCGGCGCGCGAT
>CAYRPR010000442.1:0-2494 GCA_964425945.1 uncultured Verrucomicrobiota bacterium
TCGCGTCATTAATTAGCAAGTCTATGCGATATCCGCAGTCGATGACAACATCGTCATAAACTATTGGGAGTTCCTTTTGTCGTTCAACCGTGAATCCACGTTTCTTCAGTTCATATTCAAGGCATGCTTCATACGCCGACTCCAGGACTCCGGGTCCCAGAGCGGTATGAACTTTCATCGCCGCCGCAATGATTTCACCTGTCAGTTTGTCGTGACTGTTCATCATTCCCTCCGTGAACCTCCGTGTCCTCTGCGGTTCGTTTCTTCTTAAATTGGTGTTCGGTGCCGTTCAGCAGGCGCTGGATATTGGAGCGATGGCGCCAGACCACCAGCAGACCGAGCACCGTGAGCACCGAAGGAAGGAGCCATCCGTCCGCGCCGTACAGCCACCAACCCGCCGCCGGCACAGCCACCGCGCCGGCGATGGAAGCCAGCGATACATATCGGGTCAGCGCAAACACGATGATCCACGCCGCTAAACCGATGCCGACCGCCGGCGGCGCCACGCCGAGCAGTACGCCCACACTCGTCGCCACCCCCTTGCCGCCCTTGAACCGCAGATAGACCGGCCAATTGTGTCCGGCAATCGCCGCGCATCCGAACAGCAGCCCGATATCCTGCGGCGCGCCGGTCAGAAGCTGGGGAAACAGATAAGCGGGCAGGAAGCCTTTAAACACATCACACGCGAACGTCAGCACGCCGAGCCCCTTGCCGACCATGCGAAACACGTTGGTGGCCCCGACATTGCCACTGCCGACCTGCCGGATGTCCACGCCTTTCAGGCGCGAGATCAGCAGGGCAAACGGAACCGCGCCCACCAGGTAACCCGCCACGGTCAGTATGACGATCTGCAACATGCCGGCATTTTAGTGCGATTCCCGACTCAAGGGTAGGGAAATATGTGGCGCATCTTCGGAGCGCGGCTCGCCTGCCGCCGCATCAGCATCGCGGGCAATTTGATGGGCGCGCAGGTTGTGTCCCGCGCCTAAGTTGCGCAGTGCAATATTACTCGTCAAATGCGGATCGTCCTTCTCGGGCGACGTATCCGCCAATAGTTGTAGTTCCGCCGCTCTGTCGGCGGAAGGGATGCACCATGCCCGACCGCTTGCCCGAACCCTCCGGCGACAGAGCGCCAGAGCTACAACCCGGGATTTCCACCGCTCTGTTGGCGAAATGGGTGGCCGGTAACAGCCGGTTTAGGTTGACGCGCACGCGGGACCAGCTGCAGTGAATCCGGTTATGCCAGACCTGCGGGTAATCCCGACTCCCGACACGCTTCGCGGTCGGGATCGGGACATACCCGCGCCCCGAAGAGGAGAGGCAGGCCGTCTGCGCCCCGCCTTGCTCAACGCGATGCCGGGGTGATACGCTCGGGACATGGTTATGAACACGCAGGAGAATGCCCAGCGTCTGGCCCGATGGCCCTGGCTGTTATCGGTCGCGACCGCGCTGGCGGGTGTGGCCATCACGGTTTATGTCTGGTCCCGCGCGGCGGAACGCGAACGCGTGACCGCCGCCGATACGTTTCGCGTCGAGGCAGATGTCATGCGCCAGAATGTCGAACGGGAAATCGCCCGCTTCATGGAGGTGCTGGATTCCATCCGCATCCTGCACACTCTCTCGGGCCAGATCAGCCAGGAGGCGTTCGAGGAATTCGTGCAGAAGGGCATGTTGCATCAACAGCGTATTCTCGGTTCCTTCGGTTTCGCCCAGCGCATTACCCACGACGTGCGCGAAGTGATTGAAGAGGCGCACCGGGCGGACCCGACCGACGGGTACATCGTGGTCGCGCAAGGCTCGGACGGAACGGTGCGCCCCGTTGACCGCAAGGAATCGTATTTCCCGATCACCTGGCAGAATGATGTCCAGTCGCTGGGCGTGCCGGTCGGCTATGATTTGAGCGCCCGACCGGGCGCGCGCCGGGCGATCGAACGGATGCGGACCCACGGCCGGCTGGCGCTCTCGGAGGACCGGTTGACCGATCCGGTGTCGGGCGGCGCGGGATTTCTCGTTCTCGCACCGATCCTGTATCATACGATCGATGATCCGGCCTCGGGCTATCTGATCGGCGCGGCGCTTGCGATTTTCGAACCGTACAAGATTATCGGGCAGGCGCTGGCCGGCGCGCCGCAGTCGCGGATGCGTGTGAGCCTTTTCCCGGGACTGGCGGGATTCAGCGAACCGTCCGGGGGGCGACCGGATGAACAGTGGCTTTACCGTCAGCCGGTCGCCGTCGCCGATCGGGCGTGGCTGTTCGAGTGCCGGGCGCCGGTTGAGTTGACCGGGCGGCGCTCGCACCTGATTCTCGCCGTCGGCCTGCTGATCACCGCGTTGATCGCCAGCCAGATGCTGTTCCTGGCCGGGCGCGCCCGGCGCATCGAAGTCGAAGTGCGCGCGCGTACCGCGGATCTCCGGGACGCCAAGGAGCGATTGGAAGCCGAGATGAGCGAGCGCATGCGCCTCGAGCAGGAGTTCCATGAGGTCGCCACACGCG
>CAYRPR010000443.1:0-2489 GCA_964425945.1 uncultured Verrucomicrobiota bacterium
GGGTGGGTACCGTCTACTCGGCGATCTATCCTTTCCGGACGATCAACTCGTACGCCCTCTTCGCGCACATGACCACGACACGACCGGAGATCATTGTGGAGGGAAGCTACGATGGCCGTACCTGGCAGGCGTACGGATTCAAGTGGAAGCCCGGCGATCCCCGTCGCGCTCTGTCGCACGTTGCGCCGCATCAACCGCGTCTTGATTGGCAAATGTGGTTTGCGGCGCTGGGCAACTATCAGGGGAATCCGTGGTTCATGAATTTTCTCGTGCGCCTCCTCCACGGTTCGCCGGACGTGTTGGCGTTGCTGGACCACAATCCGTTTCCGGATCGTCCGCCCCTGTACATCCGCGCCGTGGTGCACGACTATCGCTTCACCTCCATGGATGAGCGACGTGAGCGGGGAACCTGGTGGAATACCAAACCGGAACGATTGTACTGCCCGGTATTGACCTCAAATCCGGATAGCTGACGGGCTTCCAATGTGGCACGGGCCTCCAGGCCCGTGAAATAGGGACAGGCACCAGCGTCGGTGCATTCGTGTAATCCACGTGGTTACAATGATTTGACTTCCAATGATTGGAAATAATGACCGTCTCCTCTTCCAATGATTGGAAATCAACGAGTTACAGCGCTCGGGCCGACAATGTACCTGTCCCCTTGGTTCTGGTCGTTGAGTCAGAGTGATTCAAGAAAACGGGCCAGAATCGACTTTGTTATGAATCGCGGATTGGACGTATGGATCGCCTGCGCGGCATCGATCACCTGGCGCTTGGTCGCGAGGGATTGTTTGAAGAGTACGCCAAGCGACTCCAAACCCCAGATAACGGTCACGTCGCGCTCTCGGCAGTGGCGGCGGAGCAATACATCATTGGTCAGGCAGGCCCATCCATGGTTCCTTGCGATGACCAGGCACAACTTGTCCCGCTGAGACAGCGCGCCTCCACGGACCGCCGCCTCGCGCATTTCATCCAGGGTGGGGGAATAGATGTGGATGCCCATTTCCCGCGCTTGTGTCGCCGTGAGTTGATCGACTTCGCGTAATATAAGGTGGGGCACATGGATGGCCCACAGCTTGGTTGCCATCACGTGGAGCAGGTGCGGCGCGGCGGTCATGAAGTCGATGAGTACATCGGCGTCCGTGATCACCGCGCTGGGGTGTGCACCCTTCACGGATCGTCGTCCCAGGACGCAACGCGTTTTCGCATTTCACCGTGTGGAACGCGCAATATCTCCGCCGCCCGATCCAGGGTGATCTTGTTCGAGATCAGGGCGTCATGGACCAGGCGGTCGAGACGGCTCTCCGCGAAGTCGGATTCATCCAGCGCTTCCGGCTCCGAACTCTTGGATTCCCGATACGCGAACAGGAATTCTTCCAATGCAAACGGCTCGACTTTAGATCGAAGCGCTTTGCTAAAATACTGCTCATACAGTACGCGGAAACGGTGCCATATATCCTTATCGACAACGCCCTTTTCGATCAGTCGCATCAGTACGGTGCCGTAACTTACGAGGAAGTAGCGTTTGACCACCATGACTCGCTGAATGAAATGCAGGCCACGATTTTCGTTCCACGCCTGATCGAACGCATCGGACGGCATCAGGAAGTGGGAGGCGAACAAATTGGCCTCCTTCTCCTCCCGCTTCGGCTCCCCTTCATCACGTTCCCCGCGATAGGACGCGCCATGCAGAATCAGGTGGCCCAGTTCGTGCGCGACGGTAAAGATGCGTCGTTCCACGGCGATATCCTCGCGGATATTCACGCCGATGGCCGGTCCGCCGTCGGACTCCGCGATGGAAAACCCGAAGACCTGCTCCAGGTTGGAGTGGAAGGGATAGATCTTGATCCCTCCATTCTCAACGCAGGAGCAGATATTGCCGATGGGCTCATCCGCGCCGATATTCAGCTTCAGCCGGGCTTGGGCCGCCATTTCAGCGGGCGATCCGTGCATGGCTCGGAGAGCCGATAGCATCGAAGCCGCGGGATGGACGTTCAGCACGTTCTCGAGTTCATTGAAGTCGGACAGCCAAATGGCGGCCTCCGCGACAATCTGGCTTCGCGCCGCCCGCTGTTGAGCGGTCATGGTTTTATGGGATCGGAACCGGACGGAGGCCAGGGGGGGGATGGGGGTCAGGAGGTCCATTTCCGACACGCCCAGCGCGTGGGCGATCCGTCGCAAATTCTCCTCGCGAGGCTCCGCCTGTCCGGTTTCAATGGCCCGATACGCGTTCCGGCTGATGCCGCTCTTGTCGGCCATATCGGTCTGGCTGAAACCATGCAACACCCTGTAACGACGCAGATTATGCGACAGCGCATTCATTCATTGCTCCTCATTGTATATGCCCTTCTCTGAAAACGTAGCTCGAAAATCATAACTTGTCAAAAGATAATTAATCAATAAATTGACAAGTATCATAGATTGGCGGACAATTGAGCGGTGGTCCCGTAAAACGGAGCCATTTGGGGGTGGATGATTAGACAGGTTTG
>CAYRPR010000444.1:0-2488 GCA_964425945.1 uncultured Verrucomicrobiota bacterium
CGCGTCCTGCCGCCGCGACCGGCGCGAAATGCGCCGGAAAAATGAAATGGTCGAGCCGTCCGGATTCGAACGCGAATACCGTGTCGTCGCCGTTTTCGTCGGTGACGCGGATGACCTCGTTGGTTCCGTCGTAGGTGAACGCCGTGCGGGCCAGGAGCACCCCGTTGCTGTCCACATGATCCACGCGCTCCGGGAAGGCAAACATGTCGTCGGAATAGACATACAGGCATTCCATTCCGTTCGGATAGCGGAGACGCTCGCGCAGGCCTCGGGCGTTGTACGTGATTTCGAAGGCCTGTCCATGGGCATTCGTCAGCGCCGCCGGTTTGCCGGCGGGCGTATAGGCAAAGGTCGTGTCGCCCAGGCCGGATTCCGCGCGCCGCGTGACGCGCCCGAGGATATCATAATCGTAGGACACCGATTTGGGCCAGGGCGCGCTATACGTGATGTTGGTAAGCCGACTGACGGCATCGCGTGACATGGTCGCGGCAAACCCGCGGTTGTTGCTCATGTCCACCATATGGCCGACGAGATCGTAACCGAAGTATTCCCGCGTGCCGTCGAATCCGCGGTTTTCGATAATCCGCCCGATCACGTCATACTCGAATGTGCTCTCGTGGCCGTTGGCATCACGCGCGAGCGACAACCGGTCCCGATCGTCATAGGCATAGACATAGTGATTCCCCGCAAAATCGACAATGTTGGTGACCCGCCCCATGGCGTCATGAAAGACGTAGGACGTCAATCCTTCGGGCTGAAGCGTAATGCCGGCATACCGCCCGCCCGGCTCAATCAACAGCTCCAGACCGCCGCCTTCCGATTGTTCCAAGGCGCGCAGCCGACCGCCGTCATCGTACGCCATCTCCATGGATTCCCCGGATGGCACCTGGAAATGTACGGCGTTGTCGCGTCCGTCGTACGCGATCTGCGCCACGCCGTCAAAGGACTCCACCTCCGTAACGCGGTGGAGCGCGTCATAGCGGTATCGGGCGGTGTTTGTGGTGATGCTGGAGGACATTACGAATTCGCCGGCGTCATCATCGCTGATCGACGTGACCACGCCCCTGACGGTATCCACCATCTGCGTCATGCGTCCGGCGGCGTTGTAGCGCAGGAAGAAGGCGTTGCCGGCGGCATCGGTGATGCCCGTTACCTGCCCGTTCGCATTGTAGGTGTAACTGGCGGGCAGGCCCAGCGCATCGATCACATTGGTGAGATTGCCGTCCGCATCATACCGATAATGCGTTTCCCGTCCAAGGGGATCGCGGACCCGTGTCACCTTGTCAAAGACATCCTCGTATTCGAACTCGTATACGCCGCCTTCCGCGTTGACGGTTCGCGTGACGCGGCTGCGCTCGTCGTACTCGCTGACGATTTCGGCCCCGTCGGGAAGTATGACGCGCGTGACATTCAGGTTCAGGTCGCGCTCAAAGATGGTTTCACGGCCCAGCACGTCCACCAGTCGAGAGAGACTCCCTTCCGGTGTGTACACCTGGGTGTGTTTAAACCCGCGCCGGTCGGTGACGGTGGTAAAGCCGTCCTGGTAGTCAAAGTGGAACCAGCCGTCGTTGTAAAACTGTTTCTCCACCCGGCCCTGATCGTCGTATTGATTGATCAGCCATACCACGCCATCGTCGTTCGCGATCGAAGCCAGCCGGTTCGACGCGTCATAGGTGTACGCCACGGACGCGCCAACCGGATTGACGGAACCGATCAGGCGGTCCTGGGCGTCGTAGGCGTACGTGCTTTGATGCCCCAGGTGATCGCCGACGCCGGATACCAGGCCGGCGGCGTTGTAGCTGAAGTTCAGCGCATGCCCCTGGCCGTCATGCATCTGTTGCAGTCGCGGGGGCGCGCCGCCGTACACGAACTGCAACGCGTGGCCCGACGGATCCGTGATCGTGTCCAAGCGACCGTCCGAATCGAAGTTGAAGGCGTTGCGCGCCCGATCGCTCAACCGGAAGCCCGACGGGGTGCGCGCCAGATCGTACAGCCAACCCGCGGGCGTCTCGAACGAGCCGTCCGCCCGCTCGACAAAATCGTACGCCACGCCCATGCCGGACCCGATCAGCACGTGCGTGGCGCCGACGGCATCCTGTGTTTCCACGGCGCTTACGTTGTAGGTGTGGTCCCAGCCCACGCCAAAGGCGCCGACGTTCGTATTCAGACTGCTGTACTGGCGGTTGATCTCCATGCCCATGCGGCCCAATACGAGCATGTCCTGGTATTCCATCGAAAAGCTGCCCGTGTGCAGGTCCACCGGATCGCCGCCCTTCACCTCGTCCGGATGAAACTTGGACAACTGGAGGGAACGCGGAAACGCGCCATCCACGAGCAGATAGACGTTCCCGTCATCATCCACTTTCAAGTCGCGCGCCTGGCCGGAAACGGAGAAATCGGCATAGGGCTGGGCCACGATTCGAAACGGATCGAATCCGGCGTACACGGGCGCGCGCTTGACCTGTTCGGCGATATGATCGACCACATA
>CAYRPR010000445.1:0-2487 GCA_964425945.1 uncultured Verrucomicrobiota bacterium
TCGAAAGCCTGATCGATCCCGATACCTTTCTCCCGGTCCGTTTCACGAAGAACCTGAAGGAAGGGCGCTATCGCGCCCATGAAATCACCGAGTTCGATCACCAGGCGAAAACGGCCTCTTGGCGTTCCCTGACGCGGAACAAGGAGAAGACCTTCCAGATCGAAGAGGATACGCGTTGTCTGATCAGTTTCAGCTACTACATCCGCAGGAAGGGGTTCAGCGTGGGGAATCGGACGCAACACCGTGTCATGGCGGACGATAAGATCTATGATTTATGGCTGAAGGCCGATAAGATGGAGAAAGTGAGTCTGCCCAACTACGGACGGGTATCCAGCACCCGCGTGGAGCCGGAGGCCGCCTTTGAGGGGTTGTTTGTCCGCAAGGGCAAAGTCACGTTCTGGGTCTCCCAGGACTATCGCCATGTGATGACCCGCATGGTGGGCAGTGTGCCGGTGGCGAGCATCCGGCTGGTGCTGGTGAATGTGCGCGGGCCGGGCAACGATTTCTGGATCCAGAACGGATCCGACGATGACGAGGAGTTGTACGATGACGTTGACACGTGATCGAGCGCAGGAACTGCTGACGGCCTTTGGCCAACAGCGCATCCTGGTGGTGGGCGACCTGATGCTGGACCGGTACATTTACGGTTTGGTGCGGCGCATCTCGCCGGAGGCCCCGGTGCCGGTGGTGGACGTGCACGAAGAGAAGAACATGCCGGGCGGCGCCAGCAACGTGGCCTGGAACATCCAGTCCGTCGGCGGTCACAGTGTCGTCGGAGGCACAATGGGCGATGACGCGGCGGGGAACGATCTCCGCCGCCTGCTCGGCGAGGGCGGCGTGTCGGTATCCGGCGTGTACACGCTTCCGAAGGCGCGTACGACCGTTAAGACCCGCATCATCGCCGAACGTCAACAGGTTGTGCGGGTGGATTGGGAGGACGAACTGTCCTTTACGGAGACCGATCTCGCATCGTTCCGCGCACGGCTCGACCAGGAAGTCCGGTCCGCGACCGGTGTCATCATAGAAGATTACGGTAAAGGCGTGGTTTGTCCGTCGGTTGTCGAGGCGGTCATCCGGGCGGCCGCTTCAGCGGGCGTGCCCATCGGATACGATCCCAAGGAGAATCACGATCTGGATGTCCGGGGTGTGACGCTGGCCACGCCGAACCGTCGTGAGGCCTATCTGGCGGCGGGCGTGCCGGAACCCCGACATACCGCTCCCGCACCGTTGAAGGATGACGGCCTGCTCCAAGTCGGCCGGATCCTGCTGAAGAAGTGGGGCGTTCAGCAACTGCTGATTACGCTGGGCGCGCAGGGCATGCTGTTGTTGGAGGCGGGCGCGCCGCCGCGGCATATTCCGACCCGCGCGCGGGAAGTGTTCGACGTCAGCGGGGCGGGGGACACGGTCATCGCGCTCTCCCTGCTGGCGCTGGCGTCCGGCGCGAGCTTCCACGAAGCCGCGGAACTGGCCAATTACGCGGCGGGTGTGGTGGTCGCCAAGCTGGGCACGGCCACCTGCAGTCCGGAAGAATTGCTGGGTGCCCTGGCATGACTCGAACCATCGCCGTCATTCCGGCTCGTTGGGCTTCAACCCGGTTCCCGGGCAAGATGCTCGCGCCCCTGTGCGGAAAACCGTTGATCCTATGGGTCGTCGACCGGGTCCGTCAGGCGCGTTCCCCGCAGGAAATCCTCGTGGCGACGGATGACGAGCGGATCGCGTCGGCCGTGAAGGCGCACGGTAGCGTCGCGGTCTTCACGCGGCCGGATCATCCATCGGGCACGGACCGAATCGCGGAGGCGGTGCAGGACCGCGACGCGGATATCGTGATCAACGTGCAGGGCGACGAACCGCTGATGGATCCCGGCCTGATCGATGCGCTTGCCGCCGTGTTGAACGCCGACGCCGGGTGGGACATGGCCACCGCCGCCGTCCCGATCCGCGATGAAGCGGATGTCGCGAATCCATCGGTCGTCAAGGTCGTCCGCGACGCCGAAGATCGTGCGCTTTATTTTTCGCGTTCGCCCATTCCGCACATCCGCGATAAGGACCGTGACACCGCCTTGTCCGGCGGTTTATACTGGCGGCATATAGGAATCTACGGGTATCGCCGGGCGTTCCTTGAGCGCATGGTCCGCGCGCCGGTGGCGCCGCTGGAGGAGGCGGAGAAACTGGAACAACTGCGCGCGTTGCACATGGGCGCCCGGATCAAGGTGTTGTCCGCGGTACGCGCGGGCATCGGCGTGGACGATCCGGCGGACGTGCCGCGCGCGGAACAGGCGATCCGAGAGGCCGGTTTGGCATGAAGGTGAAAAAGACCAGGAGCATAGCCGTTGGGCCGGTCAAGATCGGCGGATCCCATCCGCTGGTCCTGATCGCGGGCCCGTGCGTGATTGAGAGCCGCAAAGCGTGCCTCGATCTCGCCCGCGACCTGGTCGGGCTCGCGCGTCGCGAGAGGATTCCGCTGATATTCAAGGCGTCCTACGACAA
>CAYRPR010000446.1:0-2481 GCA_964425945.1 uncultured Verrucomicrobiota bacterium
CGATGCCGCCCACCAGCAGACTGATCCCGGCAATGGACCCGAGCACGATATTGAACGTGCGTTTGGTCGCCTCCGCCTGACGCAACAGGGCGAGCGGCACATTGATCTTGTAGTCCTCGCGGGGATGAAATCGTTGCAGCATCGCCCGGATGGCCGAGGCCGCGGTTTCGACCTGATCGATCGAATCGACCTCGACGATGAGCTGATGCAATTCGACGTGTTCGATCTCGCGCGCGCCGGCGGCGCGCTTCATGATGATTTCGCCGAACCGCTGGCGCGCCACCTCAATCGGGATATAGGCGTCCACATCGGAATCGAGCCGCTGGGCGCCGGCGGCGATATCCTCGTCCTTCATGATGCCAATCACCTCAAAATACTCACTGCCCATCCGCACGAACTCCCCGATGGTATGATGCCCGGCCAGCAGGCGCCGCGCGCCCCGCTCGGTCAACACGCATACCGCGGCGCGGTCCCCGACATCGCGGGCGTCCAGAATCCGTCCGGCCAGGTTGTCGCGCCGCACGAGATCGAACCAGTCGGGCGTGGTGCCGACGACGCGCAACTCCAGCCGCCGCTCCCCCACCCAGGAATCCTGCCGGATAATGCGCGCCGGAATGGTACGCGTGACACCGGGAATCGTTTCGCGGATTCGCGCCTCGTCGTCGTACAGCAGTCCATACACGCTCATGCGCGCGACGCGCGCGGCGGCGGACTCCTCCTCGATGGGTTTCACGGAATCCAGGATGATGATATTGCTCCCGAGCCGGCGGATCTGTTCGAGCGCCTCCCGGCTGGCGCCCTCGCCGACGGCCAGCATGGCGATGACACTGCCGACGCCGAACACGACGCCGAGCGTCGTGAGCAACGATCGCAGTTTGTGCATCAGGAGCGTCTTGACGCCCAGTTCGATATCGCGAAGCAGTTTAAGCGCGGTCATGGTTCCCATGCTCCATGGAGTCGATGAGCCCGTCCCGCATGTGCAGGCGGGACGAGGCATACGCCGCCACGTCCTGTTCGTGCGTCACCATGATGATGGTCTTGCCGCGCCGGTTCAGCGCGACCAGCATGTCCATGATCTGCTCGCCGGTGGCCGAGTCGAGATTGCCGGTCGGCTCGTCCGCCAGCAGGATATCCGGGTCATTGGCCAGCGCGCGGGCGATGGCGACGCGCTGCTGCTGGCCGCCGGACAGTTCCGTCGGACGATGATGCAGGCGGTCGCCCAGGCCGACCTGTTCCGCCAGTTCGCGCGCGCGAGCGGCGCTCTCGTGCGCGTGCATGCCGCGGTAATAGAGGGGCAGTTCGATGTTCTCCTGCACCGACATCTGCGGGATGAGATTGAAACTCTGGAAAACAAAACCGAGATGTTGCAGACGCAGATCGCTCAATTCGTCATCGGCCAGCGATCCGACATCCTTGTTGTTCAGCGTGTAGCGGCCGGACGAGGGACGGTCCAGACAGCCAAGGAGGTTCAGCAGGGTGCTCTTGCCGGAACCGCTCGCGCCCATGATCGCCCAGAAACTGCCGGGCTCGAAGCGGACGGAAACGCCGGCGAGGGCGTGAACCGACGTCTCACCCATCAGGTAGGTCTTATGAACATTATCGAGTTCGATCATATCAATAGACCAGAGTTAATCCACCCACCCCCGACCCCTCCGGAGGAGGGGATAAAGGGGTGGGTGATTTACTCACGTATCTCTGATGATTCAACATGTCCTGCCGCCGGTCCCGCGACCATCATCTTCGGTCCGCCCGATTGCCGCCGTCGCGCGCGTTGTTGCCGCGTTGCGGCCGTTCCGCGGAGTCGAGCGGCGGGGTCAGCAGGACCCTCTCGCCCGGCGACAATCCGCTCAGTACATGCGTCATCCGGTTATTGTCGAGGCCCAGCCGTACCTCCCGCGGTTCAGGCCCGCGACGCCCCTGGACAAACACGGTGGGCCGTCCGGCCACACGCACGACCGACTGGACCGGCACAAAGAGCACATCGTCATGTTCCTCGATGATGATCTCGGCCCGGCAGTTCATGCCCGGGCGCAGATCCTCCACCACCCCGTCGAGATGAATCTCGGTGTTGTACACCTTGAGATCGGGATTCAGCCATCCGTGTTGAGCGTCCGGCAACAGCGCGATCCGGGCCACGCGCCCGCGGAAGGAACGGTCCGGCATGGCGTCCACGTACACGCGCGCGGGCAGGCCCGCCGTCACCTTACGCAGGCTGGATTCATGGATGCGGATTTCGGCCATCATGGCCGCCGCCGTCGGTAAATAGATCAGGTCCTGCCGTTCGCGCACTTCCTGGCCTTCGGCCAGCGGTTCGGCACTTCCCCGCCAGCCGCCCTGGCCGGTAGTGGCATAAACGACCATGCCGTCGGCGGGCGCCGTGATCCGGCATTTGGCTATCTGTTCGAGAATCTTGTCCAACCGGCTTCTCTGCCGCTCGAATTCCGATTCCTTGGCCCACAGGTCGGCCTCCGCCTGTACGAT
>CAYRPR010000447.1:0-2473 GCA_964425945.1 uncultured Verrucomicrobiota bacterium
AAGTCGGTCCAATACGTGTACGCCCCGTCGGCGTAGTCAATCAGACCGGCCGCGCCTTCCGGGATGGATATGCCCCATCCGGCAAAGCCGAACCAGGCGCCCAGACTGAACTCGCCGGGATACATCAGGTTGAATCCCACCAACGCGTAGGTCAGCAGGCCGATCGAGATGATCGCGGTATTCTTGAACAGGATGTTTACCGTGTTCTTGGCCCGCGTCAGTCCCGCCTCCAGCGAAGCGAATCCGAGATGCATGAGGAAGACCAGGAAGGTCGCCACCAGCATCCAGGTGTTGTTCGCTACGAACAGCGCGTCCGAACTCGTTACCTCCGCCGCTTCGTCCGCCATGGCGTCCATCGGCAGGCCGAAGACGCCGAGGGCAGCCAGAAGCAGTGCCGCTATCCAAACGGATTTTCTCATATCGCTCTCCTTTATCTATGAGCATGATCCCTTGCACACCCTGTGCATTTGGGCGACGACTGCTTTAGCATTGGCCATGCCAAGTCATGTGTCCAGGTCGCGTAAAATTCGTGTAACAGCCTGATTGAAAAAACTTTAAAGAATATACATATATATTACAACGCAGTAGAATTGCCCGTAATAAGTAACAAATATGTATTTCAGTGTATCATATAATACATTAACGTAATTATGTGTCTGGTGGCGTGTCTTGATATCCCCTCCATCCGAGGGTTGTCCGAAGGGCCGGGTGGGTATAGTGCGCCAAGCGCACAGCCCCTTGATTATTGTCCCCGTGCTGATCATCCTCAATGACATCTACCCGATGAAACAGATGATTATCCAGTTATTGAAGCGCGCGGCGTGGGCGCCGCTGGGTGTCGTGATTCTTCACGCGATCTGCGGGGATATCTTCGGTCATGAGCCGTATGTCGATCCGATCATGCATTTTCTGGGCGGTGCGGCGATCGCCTACTTCCTGCGGGCGGCCGCGGAATTATTCTCCAGGCTCACAGGCCCCTTGACCGATTGGGGATTCGATCTGATGTCATTCGGCCTTGCGTCGGTGGCGGCGGTGGTGTGGGAGTTTGGAGAGTGGTTGTCGGATGTCTGGCTCGGCACGAATATCCAGCACAGCGGCAGCGCGCCCCTGCGCGATCTGGCGCTGGGGTTGTTCGGCGCGGCCGCGTATTTGCTGTTTCGGCGCCTGCGGGCGTGATGCTTGCGCGAAGGAGGATCGGGCGAGGATGAGCCACGGTCCGGGGAATTGGACGTTGAGAATCCGCCATCGTCCCGATGCAGAGCCATCGGAACTGTGGCGGGACAGGGATCGGGAAGGTTTTCTCCGGATTTTTCGCGCCGCGCATGGCGGCGATCAAAAGTGCCTGCGTGCGCATTCGCGACCGGAACCGGACTTTTAGATAAGCCTCGAAAGAGGCGGCTTTTTCGCGGGAGGTAAAAGCATGAGCCGATTCAATATGCCAAGGCTTATAGCGTGCAGTTGAAGCAATCCCGCCCTGATTGTGCTTTTGGAGTCGTGCTTCAAGATTGTCTGTCAATCCGGTATAAATCTGACTGGGATCTGACTGGCTGCGCAAACGATAGACGTAGTGGAAGTTATTCATGATCGGTCCACTTGCGATCTTCTCAAGGACTGGCTTGCCAGCCGTAGACTCGCAGCGCTGCATTCATGTCCACCTTCGCTTCCCTGGCAAAGCTCGGGAAGACTACGGCGGACAGCCTTCGCTCTCCGCTGCGCTGCGAGCGAAGGCTGGAGGCGGGGGGAGTCGAACCCCCGTCCGGCCCATAGGCCCCTGAAACCGCTGTTTTCCTAGGAAATCCACGTCTTTGACGTTGACGAACGTTCCCGCATGTTGTAAACCCTGTTGTAAATCGCGGTCGGGAACCCGCCCCGACGCGCGCCGGTCCGCCGGGCGGCGGCCGGCGAAACGACGGGGAAACGAGGCGCACCTATGGCAAGTCTTCGCAAGATTCCCGGCTGCAAGAACTGGGTCGCGTGCTTCACGCTGCCCGACGGCCGCCGGAAGCAACAGAGCACCGGCACGCCGGACCGCAAGACGGCCCAGCGCATCGCCAACGAGGCGGAAGAGGCGGCGAAGAACATGCGCACCGCCCGCCAGTTTCACCGCATCTTGTCCGGCATCTACACCCACGTCACCGGCGATTCGCTCCCCACGTCCACAGTCCGGGACTACTTTGCCGCTTGGCTGGCGCGCAAGGCCCCGGAACTTTCGGAGAGTACGAACACCTTCTATCGGATCAAGTCGGCGGACTTCATCGCCCACCTTGGCGACCGCGCCGACCTGGAAATGAACCGCATCACCCAGGCGGACGTGATCGGCTTCCGCAACACGGAAATGGAACGGCTGTCGGCAACGTCCGTCAACCACTCCGTGAAGTTCCTTCGCATGGTGTTCAAGTCGGCGCGGGCGGACGGCGTTCTACTCGACAACCCGGCGGAGTTTGTCGGCACCGTGGCGAACCGGAACCGCACG
>CAYRPR010000448.1:0-2468 GCA_964425945.1 uncultured Verrucomicrobiota bacterium
TGAAGACCGGTCCCTCCTGGCAGGCATAGATGCCCTCGATCTGGCAGTGACCGCATTTGCCCACCCCGCATCGCATGTGGCGCTCGAGCGAAAGGAAGATGCGATGCTTCTCGATTTTCAGTTTGCTCAACTCCAGCAGGACGAACTTGTACATAACGGGCGGCCCGCACACGACGGCCACGGTGCGGGATGGATACACATGCAGGCGGCTGAACAGCGTCGTGATTACACCCACCTGTCCGCCCCACGACGGATCGGCCGCATCCACGGTTTCCATGACCGTCACATCCTTGCGCTGTTTCCACTCGTGCAACTCTTCCACAAAGAGCCGGTCGGCCGGACGGCGGGATCCCAACAGAACGGTCACCTCGCCGTAATCCTCCCGGCGATCCAGCACATACTGGATGGCCGAGCGGACCGGACAAGAACCGATGCCGCCCAGCACGAAAAGGACGTCGCGCCCCCTCATGCAATCGTTCACCGGAAACTGCGTTCCATAGGGTCCGCGAATGCCGATACGGGCGCCGGACTCGAGCCGGTGCAACGCGCCCGTCACACTGCCCACGCGCCGAACGACCATCTCGAAGGCGTCCGGATCCATTCGCGTCGGCGACGACGTGATCGAGATGGGCGCATCACCGTAGCCCGGCACGGAAATCATCATGAACTGGCCGGGCTGATAATTCAGCGGCTCGCCGCTTTCGAGACGGATGCGGAACAGTTTTTCATTTCCCGTCAACGCCGTAACGGCCACCACAACGGCCGGTCGGGGAAGATAGATGTCGGTCTGCGGTGCCTGTTCCATGGCCGTGGTCATGTTATTTCTCCTCCAACAAGCGGTTGAAGATTTCGACGGGATTGGCGATGTTGGCCGTGCAGGCGGCGATGCAACGGCCGCAACCCACGCAGGCGATTTCGCCGATCATGTCATGCACGTATTTGCCCTTCCGGTAATAGCGGTGCCGGTATCGCGCGGCTTTCTTCGGGCGGAAATTGTGGTTGCCCGCCACTGTCGCGAAATGGGTCAGCATGCAACCGTCCCACACGCGCGTGCGGCGGCCGGTCTCCATGTCCCAATTCAGTTCGTCCTCGACGGTGAAGCAGTAACAGGTGGGGCATACGAGATTGCACGAGCCGCAGGAGTAACAGAGATCCGCCTTCTCCGCCCACACCGGATGGTCGCGCGACTTCGCGAGCAAGGCGGGGATGTCCCCGGGGTCCATCTTCAACTCGTGTTTCCGCAGTCGGTCACGGTTGCGCGCCCAGGCTTCTTCGCGCAGGCGGATGCCTTCGGGATCCACGCTCGGGGCGTCCTTCAGTCCGGCCAGCAGTGTTTCGCCCTTGGGCGTGCGGGGATCGACTACATAGCGGCCGTCATCCAGCCGCGTCACCAGCACGTCGTATCCCTTGCGATGTTCGACCGTGGCGTTGCCCATGGCCCCGGCGAACACGTCCGGCGACGGCGTCTGCACATCACTGACGACAATCGTCGCCGCCTCGCGTCGGGCCAGGTAATGCACATCCGGATGGCCCGTCGAGAATATCTTGTCGAGTTGGGCTATCGCCACGAAGTCATACGGGTGCACGCCGAACAGCACGAAGGGGTCGCGCTCGATCACACTTTCGAAATCCCCCTTGCGGTTGAACGTCATGAGCGTTTCCTGCTGGGGCTGGAAATACTTCTTGGGCGGCAGAAGCGTGACATCGTAATCGAGGCGCAGGTCGGCGGCCTTCCGCAGGCGGTCAAACGAAAACCGCTCTCCGCGCGACTGGGGACCGTAGACCGTTTGCGCTCCGATCAACGATTCCACCCACGCGGCCAGGTCGTCCGACGAGACGATTTTTGCGATCATGGCGACTCCTTCTTTCGGCGGGCGATGGGTCCGCCGTTTCTATTCCGGATGATGTAGGCCAGTTGCTGTAGATTGGCGATCAGACGCGCGTCCATCAGCGCGATGGAGGGAGGAACGCGCACCTGGGCGTAGGCGAGATTCAGCAAGCCGAGAATGCCGGCGGCCACCAGGCGATCGGCCACGGCCTGCGCGGCCGTGGCCGGCACCGCAATGATCCCGATCTCCGCGCGGGATTTCTTGACGAGGTAATCGAGGGTCTCCATGGAGCGAACGCGCAACGCGCCGACCGCCGATCCGATGATGTCCGGATTGGAATCGAAGATGCCGCACACGCGGAAGCCCTGCTCCGCCAGTCCGCCGTGCAGGGCCAGCGCGGTCCCCAGGTAACCGGCGCCGACGATCACCGCGCGATGGGTCCGATTGGCTCCCAACACCCGGACCAGGATGGTCTCCAGCCGCGTGATCTGATAACCCCGCTTCGACACGCCCTGCATCTGCAGTTGCGAAAGATCCTGGCGAACCGTTGAACTGGTCAGGCTGAGGTCACGCGCCAGCTCCATGGACGATATCCACTCCACACCCGCCTGTCGAAGCTCGCGGACATGCGTGAGATAT
>CAYRPR010000449.1:0-2467 GCA_964425945.1 uncultured Verrucomicrobiota bacterium
GCACCGGAATGATGACCAGGCCCTGCTCGATGGCCAGATGCGTGTTGGCCACGGTCTGCGCCTCGACGCCCTGTGTCGCATCCACGACGAGCAAGGCGCCCTCGCAGGCGGAAAGACTGCGTGACACTTCGTAGGAGAAATCCACATGGCCGGGCGTGTCGATCAGGTTGAACTTGTACGTGCCGCCGGCGCGCGACCGGTATTTCATCGTGACCGGATGCGCCTTGATCGTGATGCCGCGTTCGCGCTCCAGATCCATGGAGTCCAGCACCTGCTCGCGCTGCTCGCGAGCCTGAATGGTCTGGGTCAGATCGAGCATGCGATCGGCCAGGGTCGATTTGCCGTGGTCGATATGCGCGATGATACAGAAATTGCGGACGTGTGCGGCGTCGGTCATCTGGTCGGGTCCCCTAGGCCTTGATCCGGCCGTACACGTTGGCGGTTTCGGTCCGGATGCGGGCGATTTCAGCCGCCATGTCCGGCTGTTTGAACAGGCCCGTTCCGATCAGGAAGATGTTGGCGCCGTGCTCCGCGCACTGTACGCAGGTATCGAAATCGAGACCGCCGTCCACCGACAGGTCGAGCGACGGATTCATGGCGCGGATTTCGGCGATCTTGGGCAGGACCTGGTGGATGAAGGACTGGCCGCCAAAGCCGGGATGCACCGTCATGCACAACACCTCGTCGACCGACCCGCCGGCCACGAGATCCCGCACGGTGCGAGCCGGTGTTTCGGGGTTCAAGGTGATGCCGCACCGGATCCCCGCGTTGCGGATATGCCACAAGGTCTCCGGCACATTGCAGGGCGCCTCGATATGAATCAACAGGGTGTCCGCCCCCGCCTGGATGAAGGCATCGGCGTACCGGTCGGGGCGCATGATCATCAGGTGTACGCTCAGCTGGATCTTCACGGCCTTGTTGACCATCTGCACCGTGGCCGGCCCCATGCTCAGGTTCGGCACGAAATGCCCGTCCATGATGTCGATATGAATGCCGTCCGAGCCGGCCGACTCGGACAGGCGGCAGGCCGCCTCGAGGTTGCCCATATCGGCGGCCAGAATGGACGGCATGATCTGGATGTCAGGCATGGCGAATAGTACCCGGTTTCGGAAGCAGTGAAGCTATCGCATGCCTCCCCCACCGTCAAGGAAGGGATCATGAGGCGAGAACATGCCGCTTCACTGTCGCGTGCGGCTCACCCAGAGGGTTCGCCCTACCTTGCGCAAGGTGGGGCGAGGCCTCAGGCCGAGCCGGTATACATCCACATACGCCACTCCGCATGCGGATATGGGGACAGGTACATGATGCCCCGTGCCACATCGGCCGCAAAAAGGATCACGGGCGGACGTGGGGAGCGGAAATCGATGCGATCTCCATCGGGGCCGAAATTGATCCCGACACGCATTGACACGGGGCCGCTCTCTTCCTATATTGCTGCACAGTTTCCGCGTGGATCGCGGATACGGCGGGAGGGCGATTAGCTCAGCTGGCTAGAGCACTACCTTGACATGGTAGGGGTCACAGGTTCAAGTCCTGTATCGCCCATGCCGCCCGGGCGGATATCTCAATTCTCGATTGTGAAGAGTATTACTAAAGAAAGTTATCGACGGCGGGACCATCTGGGTTGCGACGTATTTCAGCGATGAAATTAGACCCTACGTCCGACCTCTATAAGATGCGCCACAGCGCCGCGCATGTCATGGCCGCCGCCGTCTGCCGACTCTTCGACGAGGTCCAGCTCGATATCGGCCCCCCCACCGACGAAGGCTTTTACTACGATTTCGACCTCCCCCACCGGCTGGCCCCCGAAGACTTCGAGCGCATCGAAGCGGAGATGAAAAAATTCATCGCCGAAGATCATCCCTTCGAGCGCATCGAGGTGTCGCGCGACGAGGCCCGCCGCCTGATCGAGGGCATGCGTCAGAAATACAAGATCGAGCGCCTGGCGGACATCCCGGAAGGCGACACGATCACCTTCTTCAAGTGCGGCGAGTTCGTCGATCTCTGCCGCGGCCCGCACGTCGCCAGCACCGGCAAGGTCAAGGCCTTCAAACTGCTGTCGGTCGCCGGATCGTACTATCGCGGCAAGGAAACCAACCCGATGCTCCAACGCCTGTACGCGACAGCGTTCGACACGGACAAACTCCTCCGCGTCTACCTCAAACAGATCGAAGAGGCCAAACTCCGCGATCACCGCAAGCTCGGCCGCGAATTGGATCTCTTCAGCATCCGCGAGGATGTCGGCCCCGGCCTGATTCACTGGCATCCGCGTGGCGCGTTGATCCGGACCCTCATCGAGGATTTCTGGCGCAAGGAACACCTGCGAGCCGGGTACGAGTTCCTTTTCACGCCCCACATCGGCCGTTCCGGCCTCTGGGAAACCTCCGGCCATCTCGACTTCTACCGGGAAAGCATGTACGCGCCGATGGAGATCGATGAGATGCAGTATTTCGCCAAGCCGATGAAC
>CAYRPR010000450.1:0-2463 GCA_964425945.1 uncultured Verrucomicrobiota bacterium
TAGTGAGGCCGTCGAGCAGTACATTGTGGCGGAACAGAGGGTGGCGTATTATGACTTGGAAGAGCGGACATACTTGTTCGCCCGTACCGTGCGCGCTCTGATCAACAGGCTCGATAAGTCGCTTGCGAATATCGAAGACGGCAGGCAAGTAATTAGATCATCGGGATCTATCGGTGCTAATTACATCGAAGCGAATGAATCCTTGAGCAAGAAGGATTTCCTTTTCAGGATCAAGGTCTGCCGGAAGGAAGCCAAGGAGTCGCGTTATTGGTTGAGACTGCTTGATACCGAGGCCAACGACACGAGTCAGACTGAGCGCAACAAACTCTTGGCTGAAGCCCAGGAATTGATGAACATATTCGGAGCGATATACCACAAGAGCAAGGACAAGCCCTAGCATCTTCGTTTTGAATTTGTATTTTTTCGAATTTGTTTCGGATTTCGATATTCGTATTTCGAATTTATAGACACAAGTGAGGATCAAGAGATGAGCATTGAACAGAACATCAAACAGATGGCTGAACAGGCGGTGAAGGCCGCTCATGCGTTGGCCGCGCTGTCCTCCCGCCGCAAGAACAGCATCCTCGGCGCAATGGCCGATGAGCTGGACAAACGGCGCGATGCGATCAAGGCCGCCAACGCGATGGATCTGGAACAAGGCCGGGCGGCCGGTTTGACCGGAGCCCTGCTGGATCGACTCGAGCTGACCGACAAACGGATCAACGGCATGATCCAGGGATTGCGCGATGTCATTGCGTTGAAGGATCCCGTCGGTACGCGGATCAGCAAATGGATCCGCCCGAACGGACTGGAGATACTCAAGGTGCGCGTACCCATCGGCGTGATCGGAATTATCTACGAATCCCGTCCGAATGTGACCGCCGACGCCGCCGGTCTATGTTTCAAGACTTCGAACGCCGTGATCCTGCGCGGCGGCAAGGAAGCCATTCACTCCAACAAGGCCATTGCCGACGCCATGCAGGAAGGCGGCGCCCGCAAAGGACTGCCGCCCCACTCCATCCAACTGGTGGGCACAACGGACCGCGAAGCGATCCGGGTGCTGGTTCAGCTCGAGGGTTTGGTCGACCTGGTCATTCCGCGAGGAGGCGAGGCGCTCATCCGCATGGTGGCCGAGAACGCACATGTCCCGGTGATCAAGCATTACAAGGGGGTCTGCCATGTGTATGTGGACGATCATGCCGACATGGATATGGCCATGCGCATTGTCGAGAACGCGAAATGCCAGCGACCCGGCGTGTGCAACGCCGTTGAGACGCTGTTGATCCATGACAATATCGCCGGCGACTTCCTGCCAAAGATCGCGGAGCGCTTACGCGCCCGCGGCGTAGAGTTACGCGGCGATGAGCGCTCTCGGTTCATCGTCCCGGACATGAACCCGGCGACGGAGGACGACTGGTATGCCGAATATCTGGACATGATTCTCGCCGTGCGCGTGGTATCGGATCTCGACGCCGCCATCGAGCACATTAATAAATATGGCTCGCGCCATTCCGACGCCATCGTGACGAACTCCGACGCATCCCGGAAGCAGTTCCTGCAGAAGGTCGATTCCGCCACGGTCTATGTCAACGCTTCGACGCGGTTCACCGACGGCGCTGAATTCGGAATGGGCGCGGAGATCGGCATCAGCACGGACAAACTGCACGCCCGCGGCCCGATGGGCCTCGAAGAACTCACCACCTACAAATTCATCATTCTCGGCGAAGGCCAAGTAAGAGAATGAGGAAGAGAATGGTTGATGGCTGGTCGAGGCTCTTGTGAGCCGCTCGCGCGAGACAACACTTGACAGATCCGCATATGTAATTACTGTAATTACATGATATCTACCAAGTTGAAAGTCGCGAAAATCGGCAACTCCCGCGGCGTGAGACTGCCCGCCGCGTCCTTGCGCCGATATCGTATCGGCGACGAGGTATACATGGAGGAACGCGCCGAGGGCATCCTGTTGCGCCCGGACGAGGAGTCGTTGCCCAAACTGTCCTGGGCGGAAACGGCGCGCGAAATGGCGAAATCCGGAGAAGCTTGGAGCGCATGGGAATCCACCGCGTCGGACGGCCTGGAATATGCCCCATGGGAAACCAAGGAACAAAAGCGCGTGGCTGAACCGAAGACGCGTTATCAAACCCGATCGAGACGCGCGCGGAAGAAACAATGAAGCGTTATGAAATACGCAGGGCATCCCTTGATCCGACACAAGGCGCCGAGATGTCCAAGACGCGACCTGTGGTCATTGTCAGCCCGGACGAACTGAATGCTGATCTTCGATCCGTGACTGTTTGTCCGCTGAACAGTCAGTTACACCCGACGTGGCGATGCCGTTTGTCGGTGCGCGTGGGCAAGCGTGCCGCAGAAATCGCTGTGGACCAGATCCGCACCATCAGCAAACGCCGCATCGGCGCCCGGCTCGGTTCCCTAACGGATGAAGAGGCGCATCGTCTCCGA
>CAYRPR010000451.1:0-2450 GCA_964425945.1 uncultured Verrucomicrobiota bacterium
ATGATCGCGAAGCCCCAGCCGACCGGAATATTGATGCCCCAGACCACCGTACCCATCATCAGCAGATACACGATCGACATCATCAGGATGCCGCACACCATCGCCGAGATCGCCAGCCCGATGAACCAGGGCTTCGGATGCTGTTTGGTCAGAACGATGGAACCGATGTCCTCGCCGACCGACTTCAGCGTCTGGCCCGGTTCGAGCGACTCGCCCACCTGCCCCATGATGGCTTCGCGTTCTGTGAATTGAATGGCCATTATGCCTTCTCGATTCCCGACAGATCCGGATTCGGATTCTTGATCTTCGCCAGGTACGTCGTCTTCGGGCGCGTATTCAGATCGCCCAGCAGCGCGTAGTTCAATGGCGACGCCTTTTTCTTCGCAATCTCGCTGTCCGGATCATTCAAATCGCCAAACGAGATCGCCCGGGTCGGGCACGCCTGCTGGCACGCCGTCCTCACTTCGCCGTCGGTGATCCGGCGGCCCTGCTTGGTCGCGTCAATCCGCGCCACATTGATGCGCTGGACGCAGTATGTGCATTTCTCCATCACGCCGCGCACGCGCACCGTGACATCCGGGTTGCGCAGCATCTTCTTCACCGGCGCCTTCAGGTCCGTGTACTGGCCGAAGTTGAATCGCCGCACCTTGTACGGACAGTTGTTCGAACAGTAGCGCGTTCCCACGCAACGGTTGTACACCATCTGGTTCAATCCCTCGGAACTCTGCATCGTCGCGCCGACCGGACAAACCGGTTCGCACGGCGCCTTGTCGCAGTGCATGCACGGCACCGGCTGGAAATGCGTATCGGGATTGTCCAGCCCGCCCTCGTAGTAGCGGTCCAGCCGGATCCAGTGCATCTCGCGTCCATGCGAGACCCCTTCCTTGCCGACCACCGGGATGTTGTTCTCGGCCTGGCAGGCCACGAGACAGGCGTTGCATCCGATGCAGTTGTTCAGATTGATCGTCATCCCCCACTGATAGCCCTTCGAATAGTCGTACGAGGGATACATGCTCTCCGTCGGCGGCGCATGCGGCTCGATATGCGAAGCGAAATCGGGATGATTCTTGAACGCATCAAGCGTTGCCACCCGCACCAGCTTGCGCCGCTCCATGCGATGATGACTCTGCGTGGTGACCAGGCGATGTCGCTCGCCGGTGCGCGTCACGGAGACACCGTGATCAATCCACGGGGCCGCCGATCGGCGGATCGCATACGCGTCGAACCCGACATGATTGCCGACCGTCCCCGCGCGGCGTCGCCCATAACCGAGCGGCACGCTGATCGATCCGTCCGCATGCCCCGGCGTCACCCAAACCGCTCCGCGCACGAATCGACCGCCGAGTTCCAGTTCGACGACGTCGTGCGTGGTCACCCCGAGCTGTTCCGCCGTGGCCGGACTGATCATTACCGCGTTGTCCCACGTCAGTTTCGTAACCGAGCGGGGCATTTCCTGAAGCCAGCCGTTGTTTGCGTACCGCCCGTCCACCAACGCCTCATCCGGCGTGAAGACGATCTCCAGGCCGGTCGCATCGCCCGCCGACGCCGGGAAGTCGCGGCGCGCGCGCACCCGCCTCGCCGCCGGGCCGGTCTCCGGAATCCACCCGTCGTGCAGAGCCCGCCGCCAGGCCGAATCGTCCTCCAGTCCCTCGCCCTTCCAGTAATCCCGGATGATCGTGTCGGCCTGCCGGTCGCCCTCGCCCAGCATGGCCGCGAGCAACTGATGCGCCGTGCGCGTGCTGTACAGCGGCTCGATGAGCGGCTGTACGATATTCGCCGTCCCGTCATAGGCCACCGCATCGCTCCACCCCTCGAGGAAATGCGATTGCGGGACGTGCCAGTGCGAGAGGTTCGCCGTTTCATCGTCGTAGAGGCCCAGATGCACGCGGAACGGCACATCCGTGAAATACTTGAGAAACTGCGTGTCCGCCGGCGCGTTATAAACCGGGTTGGCGTCCAGCACCACCAGCACATCCACCCAGCGCAGTTTCATATCCTCAATCAGGTCGCTAAGCGACGCCTGCCGGCTCCCCGGACGCGGATCGGTCGGCAGGACGTGTGTAACGGTCTTACCCACCGAATCCAATTCGCTGTTGATCGCATGCGCCAGCGCATGGACCAACGGCGGCTGGCGTTCGCCGACGACGACGGCGACCGCGCCCTTGTGCGTACGCAGGTCGGACAGGAGCGCCTTCAGGAAGCCCTGCTGATCCGCCGGCAGATCTTCGCCCGGCGCCTTAATGCCCAACTCGCGGGCGAGCGCGCGAATAAACCGCTCGATATCCGATGAACGAACCGGCAGGCGATGATCCGCCATACTGCCCGTCATGCTGGGCACGCTCTCCGCCACATAGAGCCGGTTCATGACCGTGCGCTCGACCGACATATCGCGGCGGGACGCAAAATCGCGCGCGTAACGCACCTGCGCCGGGCCCTTGCCGAGAAAATCG
>CAYRPR010000452.1:0-2443 GCA_964425945.1 uncultured Verrucomicrobiota bacterium
TGTCGCGTGCAGGCGGGGCGCTACGGGAAGCCTGAAGTTGGGCCGGGTGGTGCTGCTGATTGCGCTGGCGAGTGCGATGTCGGGCTGTGAACTGCGCAAGAGGATGTACGACCAGCCGCGCTATGAGCCGTACGAGGAAAGTGATTTCTTCACGGACGGGATGGCGTCCCGTCTGCCCGTGCCGGGCGCGGTCGCTCGCGGTCAGCTGGTCGAGGATGAGCATCTGAACCTCGGCCGGGTGGACGGCGAGTTGGCGGATCGTCCGCCCATGCCGATCACGATGGAACTGCTGGAGCGGGGACGGGAACGATTCAACATCTATTGCTCGGTCTGCCACGACCGGGCCGGGTACGGCAACGGCATGGTGGTGCAACGCGGATTCAAACAGCCGACCTCGTTCCATGATCAACGCCTGGTCGAGTCGTCGGACGGCTACTATTTCGAGGTCATGACGCGCGGATTCGGGATGATGCCTTCCTATTCCTATCAGGTGAAGCCGGAGGACCGGTGGGCGATTGTGGCGTATATTCGCGCCCTGCAATTGAGTCAGAACGCGTCCATCGAGGATGTCCCCGAGGACGTGCGGGCAACCTTCAAGTCGGGATCACTATGAACAGTCCGGAACTGAATACCTTCTGGGAGCGGGTACAGAAGCGGGCCCTGCCGGTCGCGGCGGTGGCCGCGGCGCTGGCGCTCGTTGGCGCGTTCCTGGACGGCAAGGCCTTCTTCCAGGCCTATCTGATGGGTTATCTGTTCTGGCTCGGCCTATCCCTCGGCTGCCTGGTCTGGCTGATGATCCATCATCTCGTGGGCGGATCCTGGGGATTCATCACGCGGCGTTACATGGAGGCGGGCACCAGGCTGTTGCCGGTCATGGCGATTCTGTTCATTCCGATCGCGATCGGCCTGCCTCACCTGTACGAGTGGACCGACGCCGATCTCGTGGCGGGGGATTATGTCCTGAAAGCCAAGTCGCCGTATCTGAACGTGCCCTTCTTTATCGGTCGCGCCGCGATCTACTTCGTGATCTGGATCGGATTGGCCCTTCTGTTGAACCGGTGGTCGCGTCGCCAGGATGAGACGGGTAACGCCCGGCTGAATCAGCCCATGCGTGTCGCGAGCGGGCTGGGCGTGGTGCTGTACGGGCTGGCCGCCACGTTCGCGTCGTTCGATTGGTTGATGTCGATCGATCCGCATTGGTTCTCGTCGATTTACGGTCCGCTCTTCATGGTCGGGCACGGCTTGACGGCGATTGCGTTCCTGGCGGTAGTCTTGATTGCCACGTCGAAATACAAGCCCATTTCGGATCAGGTGAAACAGGACCATTATCACGACCTGGGCAAGCTGATATTCGCCTGCGTGGTGTTGTGGGCGTACATGACCTTTGCGCAGTTCCTGATCATCTGGTCGGGCAACCTGCCGGAGCAGATCGCATGGTATTCCATGCGCTCGGATGCCCCGTGGAAAGTCGTGGCGGCGATCATGACGGTGTTCCATTTTGCGATCCCGTTCATTGTCCTGCTGTCCCGCCTGACCAAGCAACGCGGTCCGATCCTGATCAAGGTGGCGCTTGCCATCCTGCTGGTGCGGTTTGTGGACCTGTTCTGGCTGATTGCGCCGGGTGTGAATCACGGCCATTTTCATGTACACTGGCTGGACGTGGTCTTGCCGATCGCGCTGGGTGGGTTATGGCTGGCCTTGTTTGCGCGCCAGGCGCGCGCGATGCCGGTTCTCCCGTTGAGCGATCCGCGGTTTGATCACGGCGCCGAAGTGTCGGAGGCCATATAGAATGACGGAACCCATCCATCATCCGAAAAACGAGAATCCGGACTACCAGGATCGGGACATCCTGCTCAAGCCGATCCTGTGGTTCATCGGCGGTCTGGCGATCGTGACCTTCCTGACGTTTGTGGTCACGGCGCTGATCTTTCGCGCGATGGATCGCCGCATGGAGCGCACCGATATACCGGCCTCGCCGCTGGCGACCGAGCGGATTCTTCCGACGGAGCGCCTCCTGCAGGTAAACGAGGTGAAGGATCTGAAGGGGCATCTGGCCGAGGTGAATGAATTGCTGAACAACTATGTGCTGATCGATCCGGTGGCCGGCCGGGCGCGGATACCGATTGAGCGCGCGATGGAAATCGTCGCGGAGCGGGGCTATGACATCCCCGCCGCGGCGGCGGATACCGGGGTGGAGGAAGAAGCCGAGTAATCATGGGCGCAAAGACAACCATACGTTTGGGTTTACTGATCGTGCTGTTCGGGGCGATGGCGGTCCCGTTGGCGCGGGCGGAGGACGAGATTCTGACGCGGATCGGGATTGACCAGCAACTGGAGTCTCAGCTTCCGCTGGATGCGTCGTTCCGTAACGACCAGGGGCAGATCGTCCGGCTGGGCGACTATTTCGGCGAGAAGCCGGTTCTGCTGGCGCTGGTCTATTATA
>CAYRPR010000453.1:0-2440 GCA_964425945.1 uncultured Verrucomicrobiota bacterium
GATCGAGAACAAGACCCTGCCCATCATTGTCGGCCGGAAAGACCAGGCGGACTTTGCGCTCGTGCAGCCAGTTGTTGACGATCATCTTGGCATTTTCCCCGTACCGGAGCACATAATCCTCTTCCAGACTCAACAACTTGGCCTGCTCCCGAAGGGTGCGGGTGCGGCGCGTTTCCGGCGCGTCAATGCCCAGAATACGGACCCGTTCGGTCTGACCCATCCATTCCACTTCGATCGTATCGCCGTCGAGAACGCGCACGCACTGGGCGGCGGGGATGCCCTCATCCTCCTCGACGACATAGACCTTGGGCCGCAGGCTGTACCCGCCGATCAGACCCGAGAAGAGCATGATCAGGCACGCGATCATCCACAGGATATGGATTCGGGCCGTTTGCGATTGTATCATGAATCCAGTCCGTTCATTCGTTCCGCATAATAGACGGTTGCCAACGCGTCCGGTTCAAATCATACTACTCCAAGATCGGATGGACCATCATACGCCAAGCATACGTGGAGTACCAGCCCAATGAAAAAGTTTGATCTGCTTCGCCGGTCCCGGCGCAATCGCCGCACCGAGGCGATTCGCCATCTGGTGCAGGAAACCCATGTGAGCGTTCACGATCTCATTCAGCCGTTGTTCGTCGTCGACGGCGACAACCGTCCGGAACCCGTATCCTCCATGCCGGGCGTATTCCGGTACCGCATCAAGGACCTCGTTGATGAATGCCGCCGCGTTTCCGATCTGGGCATTACCTCCGCGGCCATCTTCCCTAAACTCGACGCGCCGTTCAAGGATGTTCGGGGGTCGCACGCGCTGAAGTCCGACAATCTGTTGTATCGTGCCGTGCGCGCCGTGAAAGAGGCGTTGCCGGATTTGCTCGTCATCACCGACGTCGCGCTCGATCCCTACACGAGTCACGGGCACGACGGCATCGTGGATGAAAAGACCGGCGAGGTGTTGAACGATCCCACGGTGGAGATCCTCGCGAAGCTCGCCGTCATGGAGGCCGAGGCCGGCGCGGACTGGGTCGCGCCGTCGGACATGATGGACGGCCGCGTGCGCGCCATCCGCGAGGCGTTGGACGACAAGGGCTTCGCGCAAACCGGTATCCTGGCCTATTCCGCCAAATTCGCGTCGGCCTTCTACGGTCCGTTCCGGGACGCCGTCGGCAGTCTGCAGGCGGCGGGCACCGCGCATCTCGACAAGCGAACCTATCAGCTCAATCCCGCCAACGCGCGCGAAGCCTTGTCGGACGCCTTGCTCGATGCGGAAGAGGGGGCGGATGTCCTGATGGTCAAACCGGCCGGGCCGTATCTCGACATAATCCGCCAATTGCGCGACCGCACCTTGCTCCCGATCGCCGCGTACCAGGTATCCGGCGAATACGCGCAGATTCATGCCGCCGCGCAACAGGGGTGGTTGGATCTGAAGAAGGTGCGCGACGAGACCCTCCTCGGCATCAAGCGCGCCGGCGCCGACATGATTCTGACCTATTTCGCCTCCGACGTGGCGCGTGATCTGATAAACGGTTGAGGCATTGAGAAACCGCGGAGGGCACAAGGCAGTGTTCGGCTCACCCGGAGGGTTCGCCCCACCATCCATAAGTCTGTCACTCTCTTGCTTGAAGGTAGGGCGAACCCTCCGGGTGAGCCGAAATCCATTTTATGCCCGATCGAGTTCGTAGCCATCCCGTCCGTCCCGGACGGTCCAGCCCAATTCGACGAGCTGGGCCCGGAGCATATCGGCCAGCTTGAAGTCCCGGGCCAGACGGGCCTCCCATCGTTGCTCCGCCAGCGCCCGCACGTCGTCCGGGATCTCGGTCTCGACGGGCGGTTCGATCACCAGCCCGAACGCGCCGAGTATCCGGTGCAGGGCGGCGCGCTGGCGCCGGGCCTCGGACGCATCGATCTCCAGGGCGTTGATCTTCGATTCGAGTCCATGCACCGCGGTGAAGAGGCGGCCGAGCGCCTCCGGCGTGTTGAGATTATCGAGCAGGGCGTCGAACGCCGGTTCGAACACGCCCCATTCGGAGGCCGGTTCGATGGCGCCGTTGCCGGCCAGCCGCTGGAGATCCGCATCAAGCTGTTGAAGCCGGTGCAGGGCGCGCCGCGCGGCGTGCAGGGAATCCCAGGTGAAATTCAGAGGCTGCCGGTAATGACCCGATAACAACACGTACCGCAACTCCATCGCCGTGAATCCGCGGTCGGCGATATCGGACAGTGTGTAGAGGTTGCCCAGACTCTTGCTCATCTTGCGGCCTTCGACGAGCAAATGTGCGCTGTGGAACCAGTGCCGCGCGAAGGCGCCGCCCGTGGCGCAGGTGCTTTGCGCGATCTCGTTCTCGTGGTGCGGGAAGATCAGGTCCATGCCGCCGGCGTGCAGGTCAAACGTCTCGCCGAGATACTCGTGGCACATGGCGCGGCATTCCATGTGCCAGCC
>CAYRPR010000454.1:0-2439 GCA_964425945.1 uncultured Verrucomicrobiota bacterium
ACATTGGTGGTTGCTGCGACTGGCTGAATTTGGGGTGTGTGTTGGGGGGGCGGTAATGGTTGATGGTTGACTCCCAAATCACCTTCTTACTGTTTCTGACCCACCCCGCCGGTCACCATGCGCTCCGCTTAGGTGACCGGCACCCCTCCGAGGAGGGGAAATCTCAGAACCTCCCCTCCTCGGAAGGGGGCGCGAAGCGGCCTGTTCGACGTTCTTCGCGCGTAGCGCTTTGGAGTGCGCCGGCTTGACGGCGCTTCCCCTTCACTCCATACACATATTTTCGCACTCCATACTACCGTTCGCTCTATATGTCCTCGAGCGTCCACGACAGAATATCGTCCGGAGTATCGCCCTTCCGGTCCGGCCCGAAGGACCAGACGGCAATCCCGGCGCCGCTTTTCCGTGTGTAGATGCTGTTCCGCAAGTTGCAGATATTGTCCATGTCGGTATCCAGGACGATCTGGAAGGGACTTCCCCAAGCGTCCACGAACTCACCCTCCTCATTGATCCCCGAATAGCCTCGACGCGCGGGGGGCGGGTCTATGAAGACGATCCGGTTCGGATTCAGGCGGTGATTCGGATTCCCGGGCGCGTCCAGCGCGCGCAGAATGTTTATCACCTCGTCGTTTCGGCGGTCCAGTCCGTACCGGATGTCATTGTCCATACCCATGTGGGGCGTGGGCCAGTTTCCGTATTCCACGAAGAACCGGTTTCCGGCCAGCACAAGCAGGCGGATGTCGGCGGCCACATCGCGCGACCGGCGCTGGTCCCTATACGCCCATGAGGCGGGCCAGATGATCGCGGCCACGATCATCAACACGCCCAGCGCGATCGTGAGCTCGGCCGTCGGTATGGATTTGCCGGCGATCTTCATGCGCGGACAAGTAAACCAGATTGATGCATCGAAGGGAAGAAAGTGTTCAGTGTTCACGGCCTCTGGACGCGGTCGGATTGTTCAGGGCCGGTGGGTAGGGCGGTGCTCTGCGCCGCCCCGGACGGCCCGGAGGACCGTCCTACGATGTTCGGCGACGGCCTATTCACAGACAAGTCCGGCCTCTGATGGCGCTCAGACTTCTCAATGCATCTGACTCGGCCGAAGGCTTCGCTCTACTTGGGGCATAGTGGAAATAACGACCGTTGGCAGGGCGAACCCTCCGGGTGAGCCGATTCAGAGACAAGTGTTCAGTGTTCAGCCCGACTGAATACTGATCACTGTTTCCCGATCACCGGCTCCATCTCCTCGAGCTTGTCGTACAGCCCGAACAGGCCGCCCGTGTGCAGGAAGAGAATGCGGTTCCCTTTGAAACGCGCCCGGTTCGCGCTCCATTCATTCATCAGGCCGTACGCCGCCTTGCCCGAATAGACCGGATCAAGGAGGATACCGCTTTCCCGGGCGATCGCGGCGAGCAGGTCGAGCTCGTCCTCGCGGCTTCGTGCGTATCCGATTCCCACGTAGCCGTCGATGATGTCGAGCGCATCCTCGGATCGGGCCGTGGCGCCCGCCTCATCCAGAATCTCGTTCACGCGCCGATGAAAATATGCCGCGTCGTCGCAGACGTTCACGGTATGTACGCGGGCGGGGTATTTTGATAGATGCACGGCGAGCGCCAGTCCGGCCGCCGTCCCGCCACTGCCGCAGGCGAAGACGATATCATCAAATGGCGAATCGCCCGGAGACGACTGATCGATGAGTTCCTCGATCATCTCAATGTAGCCCCAACTGCCCGTGGCGTTCGATCCGCCCTCAGGAATGATATAGGGCGCGCGACCTGCATGACGCAGCGATTCCGCGTGCGACGCCATGAGCTCGTTTCGTTCCCGGTACTGGGATGGTGTGATCAGCCGGATTTCCGCGCCGACCAACCGGTCGAGCAGGAGATTGCCCTGTAAACCGGGATCCGCATCCGTAGCGGTCGTCCGCAGGAACAGTACGCTGTCCATCCCGAGATGCCGCGCGGCGACGGCTGTCGCCCGCGCGTGGTTGGATTGGATGCCGCCGCAGGTCAGCACGATGTCGGCCCTCCTCGTCAACGCCTCCGCGAGCAGGAACTCCAGCTTGCGAACCTTGTTGCCCGACAAGGTGATACCCGTCAGATCATCGCGTTTGATCCAGAGGTCCGCGTCGTTCATACCCGGCAACCGCCATGAATGAACGGGCGTGGGGCGCATGGCGAGCGACACAATGGTCTGCGGCACGCGCTTCAATCCCGCCGTCCACGAGGGCGGGATGTAGGATTCGGATTGAAATAGTTCCAACATGATCCTGTGCTTGTTCGATACCCATTCAAAGCGGCGTGGCGCCCTGAAGTACGCGCTTCGCTTGACTTCAGGGCAGGCTCGCAGACTCGCTTCCCGCCGCACTCCATATCACGCGAATTAGCCCTATATGGAGTGCGGTGGCAAGGCCCGCCTCAGAGGCGGGACGCGACACCGCTTTCC
>CAYRPR010000455.1:0-2438 GCA_964425945.1 uncultured Verrucomicrobiota bacterium
AAAATCGTGATTTCGTTGCGCGCATGTACGCTGTTCCGCATCACAGGGATGCCGTTCGCGCCAGTCTTGAACGGCTCGGATTGGTGGAGCGGCAGAGGCAACTGGCCGGTCAATTGTCCGGTGGATGGAAACAGCGCCTGGCGCTCGCGGCCTGTCTGATCCATCGTCCCAAGCTTCTGCTACTGGATGAACCGACGGCCGGTGTCGATCCGAAGGCGCGGCGCGAGTTCTGGGAGGAAATCCACCAGTTGGCGGAGGAAGGCCTGACATTCCTCATCGCCACGCACTACATGGACGAAGCCGAGCGGTGTCACCGGCTGGCCTTCATCGATCGGGGACGTTTGTTGACGGACGGCACGGCGGATGAGGTGATCGGGCGGGCGGGGCTGGTTACGTGGGAGGTGGATGGTCCGACCCCGATCAAACTGGCCGAGGATTTGCGTCGACGTCCCGGCGTCCTGCAGGCCGTGGCGTTTGGTCATCAACTGCACGTGAGCGGCGACGATGAGGCCGCGTTGGAGGCGGCGATTGCGCCGTACCGGAAACCGCCCTACGCCTGGCGTCGGGTGGAGTCGAGCCTGGAGGATGTCTTCATCCACCTGATGGATCAGTCGAGGGGAGCGGGGGCGTCATGAGGCGGGTTGTTTTTTCGTTTCACCGATTTGGCGCCATGGTCGTGAAGGAATTCATCCAGATGCGTCGCGACCGCATGACGTTCGCCATGATGGTGGGCATCCCGCTCTTCCAACTCATCCTGTTTGGTTATGCGATCAACCTCGACCCGAAGCACCTGCCGACGGCGGTGGTGATGGCCGACCACGGCCCGCAGGCGCGTACCGTGTTGAGCGCGATCCGCCAGAGCGACTACTTCCATTTTGTGCGTGAGGCGTCATCGGAGGCCGATGCCGACCGGGCCCTGGAGCGCGGCGAGGTCCAATTTGTCATCACGATCCCGGAACGGTTCTCACGCGACCTGTTGCGGGGGGATCGCCCGGCCATCCTGCTCGAGGCGGACGCGACGGATCCCGGTACGACCGGTAACGCGGTATCGGCGCTGCGCGCGTTGATTCGCACAGCTCTGCGTCATGACGCCAAGGGGCCGCTCGCGTACCTGGCGGCATCGGACGATCCGGTCGAACTGCGTGTCCATGCCCGGTACAATCCGGAGGCCATCACGCAGTACAATATCGTGCCCGGGCTGATGGGGGTGGTGTTGACCATGACGATGGTGCTGATCACGGCACTGGCGATCACGCGCGAACGCGAGAGCGGCACGATGGAAAACCTGCTGTCCATGCCGACCCGCCCGCTCGAGGTGTTGCTGGGCAAATTGATCCCGTACATACTCGTCGGGTACATCCAGGTGGGTTTGATCCTGTTGGCATCGCACTATCTGTTCCACGTGCCGATGGTCGGCAGTCTCGGCTTGTTGCTGACGGTGGCGCTAGTGTTCATCGTGGCCAATCTGGCGGTGGGATTGACCTTCTCGACCGTGGCGCGGAATCAACGCCAGGCGATTCAGATGGGCATGTTCTTTTTCCTGCCGCAGATCCTGCTGTCGGGTTTCATGTTCCCGTTTCGGGGCATGCCGGGTTGGGCGCAGGTGATCGGTGAAGTGCTTCCGCTGACGCATTTTCTGCGTATCGTGCGCGGGGTGATGCTGAAGAATCACGGGGTGGCCGACGTATCGCTTCAACTCTGGCAGATTGCGCTGTTTGCCGTGGTGGCACTGGCGATCGGTGTGAAGCGATACCGCCAAACGCTGGATTGAGCGGTGCGCGGATCAGTGTTTGGCCGATTCGGACATGCGCTGGAGCCAGCCCACGGCCTTGTCTTCCAGGACGTCGATCCAGTTGTGCGATTTCATGCTGCGCATGAGGCGCAACGCCAGATGACCGGGGCTTCGCACGACGGCGCGTTGCACGGATTTCATCTGTTTCTGCAGGGCGTCCAACGCCGGCGCGCCGCCCCAGATCGGCACGGGGCGCTCGGTCAGCCATGGATCCTTGCACCAGCGGATCCAGTCATCGAGATGGGGCACGTCATTCGACCGGGCGTACTCGCGGTACAGGGGCGAATCGAGCGTGAAGGGATAGGATTCAATGGTATACGGGCAGTAGCCGAGGCGGCGAATCATGCGGACGATCCGGTCGGTCTCGCCGCGTCCTTCTTCCGGGCCGCCGACCCAGAACCGGGCGGTGAGCTGGATGTGATACTGGTTCAGCAATTCCAGTGTGCGGCGCAGGGGACGCGCATCGAGCGTGGATCCGTAGCGCGTGATCAAGTCGCGGTCGCAGGTCGGAAACAGCATCTCGATCCGGCGGCATTTGGTGTACTGCAAAACGGAGGCCGCGTCGTCATCCAGTTCCATCGGCAGGATGGTCAAGGTCCACTTCTGCGCATTACGCAGGTTCTCGAGCGCCGCGCCCCATTGCTTG
>CAYRPR010000456.1:0-2430 GCA_964425945.1 uncultured Verrucomicrobiota bacterium
CATGGCGAATACCTTCCGCCGCGACGCATTATTCCTGCGCGGGTTGCTGGACCCATCGCGCGAAGGCCAGAAGGCGGATCAGAGCCTGCTCGGCAAGTTCGAGCGGACCTTATCCACGGGCGAGGTGTTATTCCGTGAAGGCGACGCCGGCGAAGAAATGTTTGTCGTGCTGGAAGGCCGAGTTCGTTTGTCGCGCGGCGATCAGGAACTGGCGGTCATGGAGGGCGGCAAGTACTTTGGAGAAATGTCGTTGCTGGGCCACGCGCCCCGCTCGGCCACGGCCACCGCGATGGACGACACGCGTCTGGCCGCCATCAACCGGAGCAATTTCGACCTGCTGGTACGGGAGAATCCGATCCTCGTCCGCGACCTGCTCGAGGAACTGGCCCGCCGCCTGGCCGAAACGAACCGGAAGTTGCAGGGCGGAACCTAGTCGAGAATACAGAGCAGAACTGACCACGGATGGACACGGAGAGACACCGATGATGGATAAGGAGAAGATGGACGGCAGTTGAATTCGTTGGCAATAGATTGACCGCAAGAGATTCCATCCGTTCGCGTCTGTCACACAGATCCACAGCTTGCGGTTTCATGGGATCCGGATTACTCACTCAAGCTAACGCCGAGGCGATAAATCCACGGCCCCGGGCCCATGGCATCTTCATCCGTATACGTGTTTCGGGGTGGTTCCGCGGGGATGTTATCGACGATCAACGTCAAAGGAGTGTTCAGTAGATCGGATCCTCGATAGAGCGTGTAGAGCCGCCCCGGGTAGCTCGCCCAGTGCAAAACGATACGGCCACCGTCGGACTCGTCCATCTCCAGCAGATCAAAGTGCATGCGGGCTGACGGGTCATGGGGATCTGTCCCGGCTATGTGATGCTCCCAATTGGTCAGCAGACCATCCGCGCCCAATGCATGGGGAGAGGCATTGGTTGCGCCCCCGAAGTGGAGCCACTCCCATTCATCCGTCAGACCGTCACCGTCCTCGTCCCAGTCCGGCGGGAAGGCCTCATATGCGCCATAATCCACGATCCCGTCAACGATGCGCGGCTTACCATCCAGATCCATCGACTCTACAAGTTCAACCAGATTTGTTCCCGCGTTGATAGCAGGAGAATCCCCACGGAGACGGAAATCCCCGCGTGTCACATCGCGAAAGCGCGGGTCGCCGCTCACCATCGTGTATGCGATGGACGGGGTCAGCGACACATGGAAGTTATCCACGGATATTTCGTATCCGAAGCTTTCGGCGAAAATGGAGTTGAGGACACGGGATGTGGCATTCTCGAAGCGGGCACCGGAGCTGTTGCGCGTGACCGTGATATTGTAGATATCGGGAGAGGCGAGCCACACGGACAAACCGCCTCCATGCGAGGCTTGGTTCCATGCAAAGAGACTGTTCCGGACAGTTCCGGTTCCGCTGTGCCACATTATGCCGCCGCCCTGGTTCACGAATCCATGGGTTTGATTGCTGATAAACATGCTCTTATCGATTATTCCTCCCGATCCGAACATGTACATACCTCCGCCGGCGGAGCTTGCATTCCCAACGAAGGTGCAGGCATGTACTTGGCCGCGGATCATATATAAGCCGCCACCAAAACTAATTGCGTGGTTGCCTTGAAGTAGCGAATTGGATACGATGCCCCCCTCCATGAACAAGCCACCGCCCGTTTGATTGGTGGTCAGATTATACGCCACTGTGCTGTCCTGCACCATCAAGCCGCTCAAGCCATATATGCCGCCGCCCGTATAGGCGATATTGCTGTAGACGGCCACATCGCTCAGCCGTCCTCCGCCGAAGGCGCTCACACCGCCTCCGCGAGTTCCGCGGCCGTTCAGCACCCCTACGCCTTCCAGCCCGGCTTCCGGATGCCACATCTGCACAACGGTGCGCTCCTGCAAGCCGTCCAGTATTGTTTCATCGCGCCCGAACAGAGACTTCACATCAACAGGCCAAACCTGCATGAGCGTTTCATAGACCGGATACCGGCCTGCGTCCAACCAAATGGTGGCTCCGTCCATCGCCGTTGCGAGCGCAGCGGTGACACTTGTGGCGGCTGTGGCGAGATTCGTGAACGGATAAACATGCGATCCCGACAGGGAGACATAGATGTCCGGCGGACTGACCGTTACCAAGTCACTGAACACGCCATCGAAGACGTGAAGTTCGTTGCTGGCGGTCAGGGTAACGCTATATGTTCCCGGTTCCGTCAAAACCGAGGTCAGTTCGTTGGATCCCAAACCACCGGTATCCACGACGCCAATCCCATTTAATTCCCACGTAAAATACATCGCATCGGCATCGATACCGTGCGGGGTCGCGGTAAAAGTCACCTCCAGCGGGAGGGTGCCGCGGTGCCGCGTCGCCGATAGCGATACATAGAGATTGATCGAAGCGAACTCGTACGCTCCCATGTCCGGTCG
>CAYRPR010000457.1:0-2429 GCA_964425945.1 uncultured Verrucomicrobiota bacterium
GATCGGCGCGGATATCGAAGGATCGATTCTGTCCGGCGACACGCCCAAGCCGTGGAAGGTGGAAGGCATCGGCGAGGATTTCGTGCCGAAGACCCTGAGCCCGCAGCATATCGATGAATGGATCCGCGTCAGCGACGCCGATTCGTTCTCGACCGCGCGACGCGTCGCGCGTGAAGAGGGCCTGATGCTCGGCGGCTCGTGCGGCACCGCGCTGGCGGCGGCGTTTCGCTACGCCACGCGCTGTACGCCCGATGACGTGGTGGTCGTGCTGTGCCCGGATACCGGCCGCAACTACCTGAGCAAGATGTACGACGAGGCGTGGATGGCGGAGAACGGATTCATCGACCGGCCGCCCGAGAAGGTCACGGTCGGCGATCTGCTGACGACCATCGGCCGCACGGGCAAGGTGCTGTACCTCAACCCGGCGGACACGCTGCAGGTTGCGCTCGACAACATGCGGGGCAATGGCATATCCCAGTTGCCCGTGATCGAAGACGGGGCCATGATCGGCGCCGTGGAGGAAGTGACGTTGATACGCGCGTTGCATCAGGGCGCGGACCCGGCCTCGGCGGCGATTCGAGACGTCATGGCCCGCCCCCTGCCCAGTCTGGACCAGGCCGTTCTGCTGGAGGAGGCGTACCGCCTGCTGCTGGCCGGGCATCCGGCCGTCGTCGTCACCCGGCAAGGCCGCCTCGCGGGTATTGTCACCCGATCCGATTTGATGAGTTACTACGAGAAAGTTCCGGGGAAAAAGTAGGAAAGAGCTCCGTGTTCGGGTCTTGATCTGGACGCGTTCTTCCCTGAAACCTGAACAATGAAACCTGACACCTCAAAGGATGAAACCATGAAATTTGCCACACGAGCCATACATGCCGGTCACCAGAAGGATCCCGTTACCGGGGCCGTGATTCCGCCGGTCTATTTCACGACGACCTATCTGCAGGAGAGTCCCGGCGTACACACCGGCTACGAGTATTCCCGCTCGCAGAATCCCACGCGCATTTCGCTCGAAACCTGTCTGGCCTCGCTCGAGGAAGGCGAGGCCTGCGCGACCTTTGCGTCGGGATTGGCCGCAACGAATGCCATCCTGCAGACACTGCGGCCGGGCGACGGCGTGGTCGCGGCGCACGACCTGTACGGCGGAACCTACCGGCTGTTGAACAAGGTGTTCGAGCCGTGGGGCCTGGAGATCGCCCGCGCGGAATCCGCGGCGCCCGCGTCGTACGAGCGCGCGGTGAAGCAGTTGAAAAGCCCGCGCCTGATCTGGATCGAATCGCCGACCAATCCGTTGCTCGACATCATTGATATCGCGGCGGTGGCGGACATCGCGCACGCCGGCCGGATGACTCTCGTGGTGGACAACACCTTCGCGTCGCCCGCGCTACAGCAGCCCATCAAACTGGGCGCCGACCTGATTCTGCACAGCACGACCAAGTATCTCGGCGGACATTCCGACGTGATCGGCGGCGCGGTGATCGCCCGCGCGGCGAATCAGTTGGAGCCGATCAAGTTCCTGCAGAACGCCGCGGGCGGCGTGCCGGGTCCGCTGGATTGCTACCTGGTCCTGCGCGGACTGAAGACGCTCGATATCCGGATGCAGCGACATTGCGCCAATGCGATGCAACTGGCCGAGTCGTTGCAAAGCATGAAGGGCATTGCCCGCGTGAATTATCCCGGACTGGATGCCCATCCGGGTCACGCCCTGGCCAAGAAGCAGATGCGTGCGTTCGGCGGCATGATTTCCATCGAACTTGCGGGCGGGTTCGACGCCGCCAAGTCGTTCGCTTCGCGTCTCAAGGTGTTCTCGCTGGCCGAGAGTCTGGGCGGCGTCGAATCCCTGTGCTCGCATCCTGCGACGATGACCCACGCCAGCGTGCCGGCCGAAGAGCGGCGCGCCCGCGGGATCGGTGACGGCCTGATCCGGTTGAGCGTCGGCATCGAAGACCCCGCCGACCTGCTGGCTGATGTGACCCAGGCGTTGGTCCGATGAATCTCGGCTACATTCACTACCGCTTGGAGGGCGCTGCTTCGTCAGCGCCGGCGCGGCATCAGCGATCATGCAATGGAAAGGGATTGGGGACAGACACCATTTCGTAAGTCGTTGATTTCCAATCATTGGAAGTTTTCAGGGGCGAATTTCCAATCGTTGGAAGTGTCTGTCCCCAAGTCGGATTATTCGCCGACGGGGAGGTTGGGGTCGGCGTCGAGGTCGTCGAGGCGGATATCGGGCCACGGGGAAATCGTCCCGGCGAGGGCGGCGATCATGGCGGCGTTGTCCGTGCAGTATTCGGGCTTGGCCAGCAGCAGCGGTATGCCCATCCGCCCGGCCAGGTCGTCCAGCAGGCCGCGCAGGCGCTTGTTCCGCGCGACGCCGCCGACGCAGGCGATGGTGGCGGCGCCGGCTTCCCGCGCGGCGCGCTCCAAGCGGT
>CAYRPR010000458.1:0-2424 GCA_964425945.1 uncultured Verrucomicrobiota bacterium
GCTCGATTTCATTGCGTCGAACTGGAGTCTATCCAAACGCAAGGCGAAGGAGATTATTGACCAGCGGTCGGTATTCGTCAATCGCCGCCGCGTCTGGATGGCCCGTCACGCGTTGCGGGCGGGCGACGAGGTGGAAATCCGGACCGTCGTGCAGAAGGGCCAGGGTCTGGTCGCCGCTCCGATCCCCATCCTGTACCAGGACCGGGATATCGTCATTGCCGATAAACCGGCCGGGCTTCTGACCAACGGACCGGATAGCGTCGAGACCGCCCTGCGCACCTCCATGAAGCGCCCCACCCTGCTGGCGGTTCACCGGCTCGACCGCGGCACCACCGGTTGCCTGATCCTCGCGTCGGACGAACCCGTCAAGGCCCGCATGGTCCCATTGTTCCGGGATCGACGGATCACCAAAGTCTATCACGCCATCGCCATGGGAGATATCGAAGGCGGTCCAATCGAGATCAAGCGGCCCATCGACGGCGTCGAAGCCGTCAGCCGGGTCGAGGTGATTTCGACCACACGAGCGGCATCCCATGTCCGGGTCCGGATCGAGACCGGACGCACCCATCAGATTCGCCGGCATCTCGCGGCCATCCGGCATCCGTTGCTCGGCGACCGGGAGTATCTGCGGACGGCCCTGCGCGATGAACGGTATCGCAAGGTGCCGCGCCAGATGTTGCATGCGTCGCGCCTCATATTCGATCATCCGTCCACCGGCGCGACGATTCGCGTGCAAGCGCCCCTGCCCGCGGATTTCATGCAATGCCTGCGGGTGTTCGGGCTGAAGTGAATGACAAACGTTGAACGTTCAACGTTTAACGTTCAACGTTGGAAGTTCCTCTGATAAGTCACAGAGATCGACTGCCCCGCGCGTGCGGGCGCTCCGAAGCCCGGCCGTATCCTTCTCCTTGGAGCGCGACTGTGTCCGAATGTCCCGTCGCAGGATGTCGCCATTCTGCTATTGCCATATCGTCTCATATCACTATCCTCTGAGCCATGAATCGGTCATCCTCGGGGGAACGTTGGGGAACCCGCGTCGGAGTTATCCTTGCCGTAACCGGCAGTGCGGTCGGGCTGGGTAACTTTCTGCGCTTTCCCGGCCAGGCCGCCCAATACGGCGGCGGCGCCTTCTTGATCCCTTATATCATCGCCTTTCTGCTCGTCGGCATCCCGCTGGCCTGGGTCGAATGGACCCTGGGCCGTTATGGCGGGGCCCGCGGCCATAACTCCGCGCCCGGAATCATCCGCGTCATCACCGGGCACCGGAGCGGCGCCTACATGGGCATGCTGGGCACGTTGATGCCGATCATGATCTTCATGTACTACGTGTTCATCGAGGCGTGGTGCCTGTCCTACGCGTGGGATTTCGCCGTGGGGACATTCCGGGCGATGGGCGCCGATCCGGACGCCATTACCGCCTATTTTCTGCGCAGTGTCGGCGCCGAAGCGCACGGAGCGGTATTCACCGCCGACGGGTCGCGGATGCTGGTCTTCCTGATCATCTGCTTCCTGTTCAATTACTACCTGATCTACCGCGGGCTCAGCCGGGGCATCGAGAAATTCTGCAACGTGGCCATGCCGCTCCTCGTCGTAATCGCCATCATCATCCTCGCGCGCGTGCTGACGCTACCGGCCAATCCGGCGAACGCGGAGCAGAACATTGTCAACGGCCTCGGCGCGATGTGGAACCCGACCAAGCCGGGCCAGACCCTGATGGGGGCGCTGGCCCATCCCGAAATCTGGCTGGCGGCGACCGGGCAGATCTTCTTCAGCCTGTCGCTCGGATTCGGATTGATCCTGACGTATTCCAGCTACTTGAAACAGGACGACGACGTCGCCCTCTCCGCGCTCACTTCCTGTTCGGGCAACGGCTTCTGCGAAGTGGTGCTGGGCGGCATGATCGCGATTCCCGCTGCGTTCATCTTCCTCGGCGCCGCCGTCGTCGAAAATCCGCCGGGCACGTTCGGCATGGGGTTCATCACCCTGCCCAACGTATTCAGCCTGATGCCCGCCGGAAACCTGTTCGGCTTCCTGTTCTTCTTCCTGCTCTTCCTCGCGGCGGTAACCAGCTCGCTGTCGATGCTCCAACCGGCCATCGCCCTGCTGGAGGAAGGACTCGGCCTCACGCGCCGGCCGTCGGTAGCCATCCTCGGATGCATCACGTACGCCGGATGCATGTTCATCGTGTATTTCTCCAGGGGGTTCACGGCGCTGGACACGATCGATTTCTGGATGGCCAACTTCTTCATCTTCATCTTCGCGACCATTCAGGCGATCCTGTTCGCCTGGGTAATCGGCGTGGACAAGGGCCTGGCGGAACTGAATCGGGGCGCTGAAATCCGGCTCCCGCCGGGCCTGGGCTTCATCCTCAAGTTCATCACGCCGGTTTATCTGCTGACGGTGTTCGCGGTGTGGTGCGTCAAA
>CAYRPR010000459.1:0-2423 GCA_964425945.1 uncultured Verrucomicrobiota bacterium
TCCATTCATCCATTCTACTACACCCTGCCTGTCCACGAAAACGGGGGAAGATCAGGGTTGCGTTCCACCTCGCGCCGAGCCCGACATACTGATTGCCTACGCCCTGCCCCTTGAGCGCGATGTACGCGCCGGCATACGGCGTTCCGGTCGGCTCCCAGTCACGGGAGAGTGAGATCATGTGGGCGCAGGTGACATGATTCTTGTTCTTTTTCAAGTGCGCGCAAATCAGATCGATCCAGTTGGCTGGAAACTCCATGTGCGCGTCAACCAGGATGACCACATCGGCGGAGCTGGTCGTAATCCCCCAATGCCGGCATTGCCCGGGCCCACGCGCCATCAGCCAGGGTTCTTCGACCCGCACATGAGCCGGAAGGCGATAGTCCCGCTGGCCGGCACCATCATAGACCAGACATACCCCGTCGTCACTGGATCGAGAGGCGTCGATGTTGGCAACAGTACGCTCCAGATTTGCCGGCAACTCGCCCCGGCACGCGATGATGACTTCAGCTCGCACGATACCCCTTTCTTCGCAGAAGCATCCAGGCAAGACGCGCCCGCTGTCGAAATGACAGCGTGAGCAGCGCCGACCATACGTCCGCGATGTTTTGTTTGAAACGTTTCTCTATTTCTCTTCGGATCTGCTTATCACGCCGGCCGCTCATGCGACCTCCTCATGTGTTCGGCTACCAGGCGCACGTAGTCCCGTTTCCAGCGCGGCGCTACATCCTGGACGCCGGGCCTGAAATTTGGATCGGCAAGCGTCGCGGCATAGAACGCGGCCGCCCGTTCGGCCGCTGTCCCACGGTGGCCGCTGTCGTGATGCCCGCGGCCGGACCAGCAGTAGACGAATATCAGATCGCGGCCCTCGCAGTCCGTGGCCGCGTACCGCGCGCCAGCGGCGCTTACCATCTTTTGATGCGGGGTAAGATCCGCCCAATCGCCTTGCGTCGCTCCGCCAACCTCGTCCCAGAGAGACTTGCGAAAAAACGCATTACCGAAAAAAAGGTTCCGCTCCGATTTCGTGATAATTCCATTCTCGCAGAGCCAAGCCCGGTTCTGCTTCCAATAATCCACGGTTCCAGACTCGACCGCCTGAACGGAATAGCGGAGACGGTGCGGAAGAGATATGTCATCGTCCTCCCACCATGCGATCCAATCGGCATCATGGGCTTCATCGACGGCAACGTTGAACTTCGCCGCCGCGTCACCAATCCTTTCCGGCAGATTCACCACGCGGACACCAGGTGTCGCGCACCGCAATGGCTGTTCCTGGCAGTCGTTGACGATCAACAATTCGACGCGCGCGGCAACCGGCCATTGCCTACGGAAACTTTCGACGGATTCCTCGAGCAAGTGTGCGCGACCGAACGTCGGGCATACACAGGTTATTTTCATTGTACCATCTCCACTTTCGGTTTGCGTGTTTCCCTCGGGCGCGACGGTTTCGGCATCCGCGCCGGCATACCCATGCTCGTCAGGCCGAGGATCGCCGCCGCGACCCAACAGCCGACATAGGCATCGCCGAGATCGTTCGGATTGCCGGGCTTGATGGACCACTCCCAACGCATCCCTTGATCGGTCTTGTATTTCTGGACGAGACGCTCGGCGCACTGGTGTTCGGCGAACCGCGCGTGGCGCCGGCCGTCGTCGCCGTAGATCGTAGCCGTGCCAGGCGCGCCCAGCTCGCCCAGCCAAGAGCGTTGCGCGATCTCGCGCCAGTAGTCCGCGTTGTGCGAGATGAACGGGCCGAACTGGGTTTCCGTCATATGACAGCCTTCGGCGGGTGCCCCGATGAGCGTATGCTTTCGCACGAAATACTTGCTCGCCGCGTACCCACGGCACGGGATGACGCGGAAGCCGAATGCCGCTTGGGCGGCGAAGCGGTGTACGGTCTCCGGCTCGTACCCGCGGTCGGGGAGAAAGAGACCGAGCCGGACCCGCTGTCCTTCGCGGGAGAATGGCATTACGGAAATGAGCCTGCAGACTTCGCTCAATCCTCCAAAGATAGCCTTCTTCCGAACAAGCTCCGGCGCGTTTTCTTCCCACAGTTCAGCCGATCCGCCCGGCCATGTGCCATACGCCGGCACGTGGGGGCTCATATCCTGAGCGAACGCGGCGACACACCAATTGACGCCGGCACGGTTGATGTCGGCGAAACCCACAAGCACACGCGCAGTCTTCGGAATTTCAAACGGCGGAGCGCCGTTCGCCTTCGCCATAATGTGTGCCGTGGTAAGATCGTAAACCTGCGTGCCTTCACGAATCGGGTCGTTCTGGCGTTCAGAAAAAAACGCGGCCTTGCCCATCCGATAAAAGTCGTGCATGGCGGTATAGTACGCGTCGGGGTGACCACGCTCTTTGTCGAACCGGTGAATCCACGAGACTTCCATTCCCTCGATCAGCTTCGTGCGATGCTTGCGGTA
>CAYRPR010000460.1:0-2413 GCA_964425945.1 uncultured Verrucomicrobiota bacterium
GTCTCGAGCCGCCAGTTGGAATGATGCACCTTGTGCATGGCCGGCGTGACAATGAAGATGCGCAGGAACCGGTCCAGCTTTTCGGGCACGCCGATGTTCGCGTGGTGGAACTGGACCACGGCGAAGAGCAGCGTTTCGTGGACTACCAGCTCCCAGAAGTGCACGCCGAATAACACGATCAACGGGATGCGGAACAGGGACGAGAAAAATATCTCGCCCAGATGAAACCGGTTCGCGGTGGTCACGTCCATGCGCGGATCGGAATGATGCAAACGATGGAATCGCCAGAAGAACGGGACCTTGTGATTCAGCCAATGCCAACTGTAGGTCCAGAAATCCAACAGCAGTACGGCGCCGAGTAGATGCCACGGTGGCGGTACGGACAGCCAATTCAGCATGCCCACGCCCCTCGTCTCGGCCCAGGCGGCGGCGAGAAGCCACAAGCCGGAGAACAGCAACGCGACCATCCCGGCGTTCAACAGGCCGATCAGCAGGTTGCGGACATCATGCCCCACCCGCTCCCGCGTACGCCCGCGAAAGAATTCGAAGAACGGGTGCACGCTCTCCCACAGGAGCAGCAGGAACAGCAGACCCAGCGCCAGCCACGTGCGCGCGGATTCCAGGACGGGCAGAAACGACTGCATGCGGTTAACGTACCCTCGGAACGCCGCAAAGAAAATCAAATTCCGTCCGGCGCGGCGTTCCGCGCGGCCACTACCCCTCCCTCCCCGTCCCGAGCCGGTGGCGCAGCCACTGGATGAGTCCGCCGTCGAAGAGGACCTCGATCTGACGGGGGGAAAGATCGTGGCGGGTCGAGAATTCATGGTCGCTGTCCGAGCGGACGCTCACGCGCCATCCTTCGGCTATCTGTCGCTTCAGCGCGTCGAATTGCAGGATCGCACCCCGATCCAACCGTTCAATGTCGGCAGGTTCCTCGAACGTGAGCGGCAGGATGCCGAAGTTGACCAGGTTCTGCCAGTGGATGCGCGCGAAGCTTTTGGCCAGCACGACGCTCAACCCCAGATAGCGCGGGGCCAGAGCGGCGTGTTCCCGGCTGGATCCCTGTCCGTAATTCTCCCCGCCGATGATGACGTGGCCGCCACCATTCTCCTTTGCCCGCTTGCGCGCTCGAGCGGGATAGGTGTCATCGATGGCTTCAAAACAAAATTCGCTGATGCGCTCGATGTTGCTGCGATACGGCAGGACACGCGATCCGGCGGGCATGATCTCATCGGTGGATATGTCGTCGCCCACCTTCAGCATGACCTCCAGCTCCATGTTGTCGGGGAGACCCTCGAAATCCGGCAACGACGCGATATTGGGTCCCTTCTTCAGTTCAACCTGCCGGGCTTCCTCTTCGGACAACGGCGGCACGAGCAATTCTGTGTTGAGTACCGGCTCCTCCGGCTCGCGGACCCGGGGGTATGTCATATCCAGGCTGCGCGGGTCGGTGATCACCCCGGTCAAGGCCGAGGCCGCCGCGGTCTCCGGACTCACCAGACACACCTTGTCTTCGCTCGTGCCCGAGCGCCCCGGGAAATTGCGCGGCACCGTGCGCAGGCTGATCTGATCCGTCGCCGGCGCCTGGCCCATCCCGATACAACCGTTGCACCCGGCCTGATGGATCCGTGCCCCGCTGCGGATCAGGGCGAACAGGTGACCGTCCTTCACCAGGTTCTGCAGAATCTGCCGCGATGTTGGATTAACGTCGAAGGATACTTGCGGCGGGATCCGCCGGTCGCGGACCATTTCGGCGGCCACCGCAAAATCGCGATAACCCGGATTAGCGGACGACCCCACATATGCCTGATAGATCGGTTCGCCCGCCACCTCGCGTACCGTCCGGACATTGCCCGGGCTCGATGGCATGGCGATGAGCGGTTCCAATGCGCCCAAATCGATTTGTTCCGTCTCGTCGTACGAGGCATTCTCGTCGGCCAGCCATTCCGACCAATCCTCCTCGCGGCCCTGCGATCTGAGAAAACGGCGCGCTTCGTCGTCGGAAGGGAATACGCTGGTGGTCGCACCCAGTTCCGTCCCCATGTTGGCGATGACGTGACGGTCCATCGCCGAGAGCGACGCCAGGCCCGGCCCGAAATACTCGATGATCCAACCGACGCCGCCTTTCACCCCGTGCCGGCGCAACATCTCCAGGATCACATCCGTCGCGCTGACCCAGTCCGGCAGTTCCCCGACCAGTTCGACGCCGCGCACGCGCGGCGTCTTGAAGTGGAACGGCTCGCCTGCCATCGCAAGCGCGACCTCCAATCCGCCGGCGCCGATGGCCAGCATCCCGATCGCGCCCGCCGCGGGGGTATGGGAATCGGATCCCAGCAGGGTCTTACCCGGTTGGCCGAAACGCTCCTGGTGCACGGGGTGACTCACGCCGTTTCCGGCCGGACTGTACCAGACG
>CAYRPR010000461.1:0-2406 GCA_964425945.1 uncultured Verrucomicrobiota bacterium
GTGGATATTGGGAAGGACGGCGCCCGACCCGCGCGTCTTGGCTTTTTCGCCCAGCGGGGATTCGTATTCCGTTTCCGCGCTGACGAAAGTCAGCGAGCCCATGAACTGCGTCTGCTCAATATCCAGCAGGTTGGCCGGATTGTGTGAAATCGTGGATGGGTCGTCGATATGCGCGATCTTGCCGCCCGCGCGCCCCAGAGCCGCCGCGCCATCCGGCGGATTGCGAAAGCCGTTGGCCATGCTATAATCGGGCAGAATAATAGCCAGCGCAATCGCTGTCGACACCATGACGGACCTACGTGCTGTTGTCATACTTTCAGCCCTCCCCTAGGTTGTTACCTGATAGAAACATCGATCTAACCGATACAAACGACATGCTACACACATTCGATACGTCGGCAATATATTTTTCTTGCTTTTTCGGACATTCTGTCATTCAATTTCCCGTATTGTTGGAGTTCTAATCTTGATCATGGCGCGCCACCCTGACCATCAAGCGCCTATGCTCAAGCCTGTTAACAACCTGTTTACAACATGTCAAGGCGGCGATGATTAGTATTCTCAGCCCAGCTTCACTCGCGCATCGAAACAACCGGCCGGTCATCACCGGGATGGGGGTGCTGGCGGCCAACGGAAACAGCCTAGAGGAGTTCTGGGGCGCCCTCCTTGAGAATCGCAGTGGCATCGGGCCGATCACCCTGTTCGATGCCAGAGATCTCGCGTGTCGCATAGCTGGAGAAGTAAAGGGCTTCAAGCCGGACGATCACATTGACTCGGCGCTCAAACCGAAACGCATGGGGCGATTTACCCAGTTGGGTGTGGCCACCGCTCGCATGGCGATCGCGCATGCCGGACTGGATCGCAAGGCGCTCAAGCGATTGCCGGAACTGCCGGTGGTCATGGGCGTCAGCACCAGCGCCATGGATCTTTTCGCCGATGAACCGCGCATCCATACCGCGGTTTCGTCCATCCCCCACGCCGCAGGCAGCGCCATCGCGTACGGGTACGATCTGACCGCACGCCTGTTGACCATCTCAAATGGATGCGCGTCGAGTCTGGATGCCGTGGCGGCGGCGGCGCAGTTCATTCGCTCGGGCACAGCGGATCTCGCCATCGCGGGCGGTTCCGACGCGGCGGTCACGCATTATGTGTTCGACGGCATGCTGAAATGCAGGAAATGCAGTACTCGCAACGACGATCCCGAACACGCCAGCCGCCCGTTTGACAAGCATCGCGATTACGGCGTGCTCGCCGAAGGCGCCGGTATTGTCGTGGTGGAGAATCTCGAACACGCGCTGGCCCGCGGCGCGACCATCTACGCCGAGATCGGCGGCTACGGCTCCTGCGCGGATCCGCCGGATGCCAAGGAGGGCGGCGGCCTGGGCCTGTCGATGAATCAAGCCATCGCCAATTCGGGATTGCGCCATCAGGACATCGACATGGTCAGCGCGCACGGTCCCAGCGACATCCACATGGACATCGTCGAAACGCAACTGATCAAAGAGGTCTTCGGCGCGCGGGCGTACGGCATCCCGGTGACCTCGATCAAGGGAGCGACCGGCTGTCCCATGGGCGCGGGCGGCGTGCATCAGATCATCAGTTCGGCGATGACCCTGAAACAGAGCGTGATCCCCCCCACCACCAACTACGAGGTCGCCGACCCGGCCTGCGATCTGGATTACGTCCCTCAATCTCCCCGTTACGCCGATGTGCGGTCCGTGGCGATCAACACGCACGGATTCGGACGCGGAAACGCCAGCTTGGTGCTGAAGAAGTATGTCCAGTAAACGGTTCATGAGCCATGATTGACACGCGGCTTATCCTGGCGCTGACCATCGCCGTGAATATTGCAATCGGCGCGGTGGTTCTGTTCTCCAATCCGAACCGCAAGCAGAACGTATTCCTCTTCATCTTCTCGATGGTGTTTGCGGCATGGGGCCTGCTGGTGTCGGTCATCATTTCATCGAGCGATGCGCGGATCGCGGAATTCTTCATCCGGCTGGTGTCCTATTTCAGCACGCTGATTCCCGTCGCCTTCAATCTGCTGTGCCTGGCCATCGCCAATCCGCACGACTCCTTCCGGGGCATCTTCCGGCGATCCCGCCTGCTGATCGTCGTCAGTCAGCTGGTCGGCGCCGTTTCGTTCACGCCGTACTTCCTGGCGGGGGTCATGACGCACGACGCAACCGGCGCGCGATTGCCTTTCCCCGAGCCGGAATACGGCCCGGCTTTTGACCTCCACAGCCTCTACTTCCTGATGTTCTTCCTGCTGATCATCATCAACTTCGTCCGGCAGATGCGGCGCGCCGAAGGCGTCCAGCACGAGGAGTTCCGCTTCATCATCCTCGGCATGAGCGTCTCGGCGACGATCGGTTGGGTGAGCGAGCGCGGCGTGTAGTGCGAGCC
>CAYRPR010000462.1:0-2404 GCA_964425945.1 uncultured Verrucomicrobiota bacterium
GGCTTCCCGTCCGTCGATGATCCGGTGGTCGTAGGACAGGGCCAGGATCATCATGGGCCGGATCACGACCTGTCCATTCTCCGCGACGGGGCGGTCCTGGATCTTGTGCATACCGAGAATGGCGCTCTGCGGCGGATTGATGATCGGGGTGGAAAACAGCGATCCGAAAACGCCGCCGTTGGTGATCGTAAACGTGCCGCCCGTCAGTTCCTCGATCGCCAGCTGGTTGTTCCGGGCGCGCTCGGCGAAATCGTTGATGGCCGACTCGATCTGCGCGAAGGACTGGATATTGGCATCGCGCAGGATGGGCACGACCAGTCCTCGATCGGTGCTGACGGCGATCCCGATGTCGTAGTAGCCGTGATACAGAATGTCGCGTCCGTCGATGGAGGCGTTGATCACCGGGAATTTCTTGAGCGCTTCCACGCACGCCTTCACGAAGAAGCCCATGAACCCGAGTTTGACGCCGTATTCCTTCTCGAAGGATTCCTTGTAGCGGTTCCGCATGGACATGATCGGATGCATGTTGACCTCGTTGAAGGTGGTCAACAGGGCGGCTTCCTGCTGGGCTTGGACCAGCCGCTCGGCGATGCGCGCGCGGATGCGCGTCATGGCCACGCGGCGTTCCGGCCGGTCGCCAACCGTCTTGGGCGCCGGCGCGGACTTGCGTTCCAGCGCCGCGACCGGTTCCGTTTCGGCCGGTTTGCGCCCCGCCGGTTCGGCCTTTTCTTCCTCTTCGGCGGGGGGCGCGCTTTCCCGCTCCTGATAGGCCAGCACATCGGCCTTGGTAATGACGCCGCCACGGCCCGTGCCCTGAATCCGGGAGACATCGATCTGCTGTTCGTCCACCATCCGTCGCACAGCCGGACTCAATACGGCCGATACCGATGCGGACGCTCCGGCCGGCTCGGTCCTCGCCTCAACCTGTTCCGGTTCAGATGGTTCCGACTCCGCCTTCTTCGATTCCGGCGGCGCTTCCGCCTTGGCTTTCGGCGCTGGCTTCTCCTTCTTTTTTCGGGTCGGGGGGGCCCCGCCCTCGCCCGCTTCGATACGAGCGATGGCCTGCCCGGCCGAAACGGTTTCACCCGCCGGCACCACGATTTCGGCCAATACGCCATCGGCCGGCGCGGTGACTTCCAAGACGATCTTGTCGGTTTCGATGTCCGCGATCTTCTCGTCGCGCGAAACCCGATCGCTCTCCTGCTTGTGCCAGGTCATCAGCGTTCCTTCTTCGACCGACTCGGGGAACGGCGGCACTTTGACATCCGTGGACATGTTCGGTTATCTCCTTATGCGTTCCAGCCCGGGCTCCATGGGATGAAAGATCAGGATCGGGCTGGGAGTGGTCCATTCCAGATTCAGGCTGGCCGCGACGAGGCGGCGCTGGCGTTCGATGTGCAACTGGTGATGTCCGCCGGACGGCGCGGCGCTGCGCAGGCGGCCGGAGTAGCTCAGCGACTGGTGCGGCAGCATGCACTCGCGGATATCGTGCTGGATCGCATACCAGGCGCCCTGGTTCATGGGCTCCTCCTGGGTCCAGACCACTTCGCGCGCGTCGCGGTACCGATGTATCTCCTGTTTCAACGCGTCCTTCGGGAACGGGTACAACTGCTCAATGCGGACGATCGCCACGGAATCCAATCCCTGCTTCTGCCGCTCTTCCATAATATCATAGAAGACCTTGCCGCTGCACAGCACAATCCGCTGCACCTTCTCCGGCGCCATCGGCTCGACCTCGCCGATCACCACGCGGAAGGTATCCCGCGCCACGTCCTCCAGCAGGGAGAACGAAATCTTGCGTCGCAACATGCTCTTCGGGCTCATGATGACCAGCGGTTTGCGGTACGGCCGGATCATCTCGCGCCGCAGCAGGTGAAACATCTGCGCCGGCGTGGTCGGCGCGCAGACCTGCATGTTCTCCTGCGCGCACAACTGCAGGAAACGTTCCAGACGGGCCGACGTATGCTCCGGCCCCTGCCCTTCCCAGCCGTGCGGGAGCATCAACACCACGCCGCACAGCAGACGCCATTTCTGTTCCGACGAGCTGATAAACTGATCGATGACGACCTGCGCGCCGTTGACGAAATCGCCGAATTGGGCCTCCCAGATGACCAGCGTGTTCGGATCCGCCGTCGCGTACCCGTATTCATACGCCAGCACCGCCTCTTCGGAAAGAATCGAGTCGATCGCCGCAAACGGCTTCTGGTCGGACTTGATATGTTGCAGGGGGACGTATCCCTCGCCGGTGCGCTGATTGAGCAATACGGCGTGGCGGTGAAAGAACGTGCCGCGTCCGGTGTCCTGCCCGCTGATGCGCACCGCGTAGCCCTCGTTCAGCAGGGACGCATAGGCCAGCGTCTCCGCGCATCCCCAGTCCATCGGCAACGCGCCCGCGGACATCTTG
>CAYRPR010000463.1:0-2402 GCA_964425945.1 uncultured Verrucomicrobiota bacterium
GTAAGCGTCACGCCAAGCCGCCCCTATGACCTGCGTCATAGGTATATGGCTATGACGTCTATGATGCGATGGGGATGTCTTCTTTTCGGGTCTTGGCCCAGGCTTTCGGCGTGATGTCCGGGATCTGGTGGTTGGTCATCGACGGCAGTCGGGTCAGCACGTCCTTGAGATAGGCGTAGGGCTCCACGTGGTGTGCCTTGCAGCTCTGGATGATCGAATAGATGACCGCACTGCGCCAGCCGGCGTCTTCGGCCCCGATGAACAACCAGTTCTTGCGGCCCACCGCCGTGGGACGTATGGCGTTCTCAACCAGGTTATTGTCGATCTCGATACGGCCATCCGCAAGATACACCTCCAACAGATCCCACTGCCCGAGCGCATAGCGGATCGCTTTGCCCATCAGGCTCTGCGGGCGATGATCACTTTGAACGCGGCTCAACAGGTTGTGCAATCGATTCAGGATCGGCCGACTTTCGGATTGCCGAACGGCCTCCCGCAACGCGGGACCCGCCCGGCTCTCCCGCAACCGGCGTTCGATCCGGTAAAGATGCCCGATCTGACCCAGGATCCAGACCGCGCGAACGGGCGCCTCTTTCTGCTCATAGGCTTCGTGGAACTTCCGGCGCACATGCGCCCAGCACCCCGCCAAGACGACATCGGCACGCTTCTTCGACATGGACTGATAGGCCCCATAGGCGTCGCATTGCACCGTTCCGGCGAAGTCCTCGGGAAGCAGAGCCAACAGATGCTCGTGGCCCCGACCCGGCGTCCAATGATAGACCGTATCCCCGCCCGGCGCATGTACGGTCCAGAAATACCCCTGCGAGGTGCGCCCTTTCCCGGGCGTCAGATACTTCACCGGCGTCTCGTCGATCTGCACGTATCCGCCGGCAAGCTGTTCGGCCTGCATCGACCGGACTATGGGGCGTAGCCAGTCGGCCGCCAGTTCAACCCCGCGGGCCAGCGTCTGACGCGGAAGATATACCCCGTGGCGCTGATAATAGATATCCTGTTGCCGGTGCAACGGCAGATGATCGGCATATTTGCTGACCAGCACGTGCGCCAGCAGGCCCGGCGCGAGGATGCCGCGGTCCAGCAACTTGGGCGCAAGCGGCGCGGTCAACGGGACCGCGTCAAGTTCATCCCGGCGGACCCACGTGCGCCGGATCAGGCGCCGCTTCAGAAAGCGGCCGGGCTCGTAGTCGAGTTGTTCGCTGACTTCCTCGCCGATTTGACGCCAGAGGGAAGGGTTCGCGGTTACGGGAGCCGGATCAACGATCTCAACCTCTACGGGAAGATCATCCGGACAACGCGGCTGGCGGGAACGTTTCGTGCGGCGCGCAGGAGGTGCGGCCTCCGGAAGCGCCGCGCTCTCGGAGGCCGACGGCGGTTCGGGATCCTTGAGTTTGCCCAACAGGAACTCCAGCTGATTGGAATCGAGTTGCTCACTCTTGCGTCCAAAGATGCGCCGGGCCAGCGCGTCGAGCTTTTGCCGCAACAGTTCGTTTTCCTTGCGGAGCCGCTCAACCTCCTCCTGGAGTTCTTTGACCGTATTCTTACGCATGCCCTCTTAGACAACGACTCGTTGATTCAACTCAAAAAAAGATGCGGCGGCGATCACTTTTCTTCGCGCTCATACCACGGACGTAAACGAGCGCCTCTCAGATCGATGCCGTCGGTCAGCAGAGCCAGCGCTTCGGGTGTCAACGAGAGTCGCTTCTGATTCGGCATCGAGGGCCTCGGCCAACTGAACCGACCCTGCTCAAGCCGTTTGCAGGCCACCCATAATCCGGTCCCATCCCAAAAGAGGATCTTCAGGCGATTGCGGCGGTGGTTGGTGAAGATATACAGCGCGCCCTGATACGGATCGGCCTGCAAGTGTTCGCTGACCAGCGCGGTCAACCCATTGAAACTTTTGCGCATGTCCTGGGGTTCAAGCGCCAGATACACTTTCAGCGCTCCCGTAAAGCTGATCATCGGCGAGCATCCAGATAGCGCAGTAGCGCCGTGGCCATCGGCAGCTGATGCGCGCGGTCGATAACGAATCGTCCCCCGCCGGGCAACTCCACGATCAGGCCGTGGTCGCAACCCCTGTCCGAGGCCAGCACCACTTCCTGGAAGCGCGGGGCTTCTCCCGTCGCGTTCCGGATCCGCTTCTGGCGCCAGGACATGAACGTCGGATAGCGAAGCCCGTGCAAACGCGCAAAGGCCGCTCCGGTCAGGCCGCTTTGTTCGAAGGCATCCAGAAGCGCTTCGCGCTGGTCCCGCGGGGTCTGAACGCGCCCGCGCGCGTCGGCTTTGAGAATCATCGAAGAACCATCCGAAGAAGATATAGTTGTCATAGCACCTACGCTATGACGCCTATACATAGATCAGCAAGAGAGGCTTGGCGTGACGCTTAC
>CAYRPR010000464.1:0-2399 GCA_964425945.1 uncultured Verrucomicrobiota bacterium
TTGATGCGGTCCAGGGTCCAGAATCCGGGCGGATCGTTCATCACGATCTCGTTGACTTCGATATGGGAACATTTCTGCACGATGGGCGCCACGCGGTCCATGGGCCATAGCCGGAAGGGTTCGCCGACGCCGCCACAGGCGCGATCAGCCGTTGTGCGGGTATGGCCGCGGGTGATTCGTACCTCCGCGCGCGCGATCGGCTGGGTGGCGCCGACCAGGTACTCGCCCCAGAAGATATCATTCCAGTCGGGCAGGGCGAAGCTGTTCAGTTTGGGCAGCCAGTACGGTTCCACTTTCTGATCGGAACCGGCGATGATCAGGCCGGGAATCCGTCGCAGGCGCTGTTCCACATCAATGTAATCGAGCAGATTGCGCAGGATGGGTTCCGGATCGCCGGCCAGGGCGAAATCCACGCGGGGCATGCTCGCCACGTCGTCGGGAAATTGCGAGGGGTATTCGCCCAGCAGGACCGTGCGCATGTGCGGATAGCGCCGTTTGGCGATATCCATGAGCGCGGAAACCTGGCCGAGGGCCAGGATGGGGCAATTGATTACCATGACGCGCGGGGGCGAAACCGATTCGATATGGGCAAGCAGATCGGTTTCGATGTGCGTGAAGAGACGCCCGTCCACATAACGGCTTACATGCCGGGAGTGCTTCTGCAGGTAGGTCTGCAGGCACATCATGTTCCACGGCGGGCTGAACAGGGCGCCGGTCCCTTCGGTAAAGTCCAGCGCCTCAACCGGTGCCGGCGGGTCCGGCGGTTGTATTAACAGGACATTCATGACTCGGCGCCGTATGAGTCAGGCGCCTTTTTCCTCGGATATGAAGTTTAATCATTTACCACTTAACCCCCTTTTTGCAAGTATTTTGTCATGACCACCGAGGACTGTGATTATCTCGTAATCGGCAGTGGGATGGCCGGTCTGATTGCCGCACTGAAGCTGGGGCGGCAAGGAAAAGTTGTTTTGGCCACCAAACTCGAGCCGGAATACAGCAATACGAACTGGGCGCAGGGGGGCATTGCCTGCGTCATGGATCCGGCGGACAGCCCCGATCGGCATGTCCAGGATACGCTGGATGTCGGCGGCGGATTGTGCGACCCGGAGGCCGTGCGCGCCATCATTCGCGATGCGCCGGAACGCATCGCCGATCTGGAGGAATACGGCATCCGCTTTGAGCGAAGCGAGCGGCATGAGAATGGCTATGATCTCGGCCAGGAGGCCGGCCATTCGTTTCGACGCGTGTTGCATGCCGGCGATATCACCGGACACGAGATCATCAGGACGTTGTTGGACCGCGTGCGGGAGAATCCGAGCATCGCCTTGCGTTCGAATACGATGGCGATCGATCTGGTCAGCACGGGTTGGTTGTCGTTGCCGGGCCCTAACCGATGCGTCGGCGCCTACTTCCTCGATCGCGCATCGGGCGAAATCTTCGCGGTGCGCGCCGCACACACGGTGCTGGCCACCGGCGGCGCCGGCAAAGTGTATCTCTACACCAGCAATCCCGACCTCGCGACGGGGGATGGCGTCGCGATGGCCTGGCGCGCCGGGCTCCCGATACGGAACATGGAGTTCATTCAGTTTCATCCCACCTGTCTGTTCCATCCGGAAGCGAAATCATTCCTGATCAGCGAAGCGGTGCGGGGCGAGGGCGGCGAACTGATCAACTCGGACGGCAAACCGTTCATGAAGAAATATGACGAGCGCGGCGCGCTGGCTCCACGCGATGTCGTCGCGCGTGCGATCGACCAGGAAATGAAGACGCGCGGCGATTCCTGTGTCTATCTGGATATCTCTCACCGTGACGAGCGGTTCCTGATGCGCCGCTTTCCGAACATCTATGCGACCTGCCTGAAATACGGGATCGACATGGCCAACGAGCCGATTCCGGTCGTGCCCGCGGCCCATTACGCCTGCGGCGGCGTCGAGGCGGACGTGAACGGGCGCACGGCCATACCCGGTCTCTACGCCTGCGGCGAGGTGGCCTGCACCGGGATGCACGGCGCGAACCGTCTGGCGAGCAACTCCCTGCTGGAGGCGCTGGTCTGCGCGGCGAATACGGCGCAAACCATCCAGCAGGGAGGGGAAACGGCCGCGCGCGAGACGGTCGAGATTCCGGCATGGCGCTCCGGCGACGCCGTACCCAGCGACGAGGCGGTTGTCGTCGAACACAACTGGAACGAGGTCCGCACCTGTATGTGGGACTACGTGGGGATCGTGCGCACGAACAAGCGGCTCGAACGCGCCTTGCGCCGGATCCACAACCTCCAGAGGGAAATCCGTCAGTATTATCTGGATTATCTGGTGACGGCCGATGTGCTTGAATTGCGCAATATCGCGGCGGTGGCGGAACTGATCATCCGGTCGGCGATGGCGCGCAAGGAAAGCCGGGGA
>CAYRPR010000465.1:0-2382 GCA_964425945.1 uncultured Verrucomicrobiota bacterium
CCTTTGGGAATACATACGGACGTACCCTCATGATCATGGGTGGTGCTGTTCACAACTCCATTGTCCCCGGCGGCAGCGATTATGATATATATGTCAGCGGCGCGACCTTCACCTACTGCATCATTACTGATGAATTTCCGGGCGAGGGGAACATCTCCCTCGATCCGCGCTTCGTGGATGCCGAAGGCGGGGATTTCCGCTTACTGGCCGACTCGCCCGCGCGCGACGCCGGCCACAATGACCATGCGGCGGGCGACACCGATCTCGCCGGTAACCCGCGCATCATCAACGGCACGGTGGATATCGGCGCGTTCGAGTACGATCAGGCCACGGCGGAATACGACAGCAGTGGCGACGGGATATCCGATCTTCTGAAGTACATCATCGGCGCCGATCCGATGGACAACGAGGCCTTCTACAGGATTGAAACGGATGAATCCGGCGAGCTGATCCTCGACACGCTGGTGGGTCGCCTCTACACCATTGAATACTGCGACGACCTGACGGCCAATCCGCCGATCTGGAATGAACTCATAACCTCCGTCGACGGCACCGGCGATGTGATTCCGTTCGACCCGGACGCCGACTCCGTGCCATCCCGCTACTATCGCGCCCGCGTGCAGTTGGCGCCGTGATGGCGATGGAACACGCCGGACATATCACCTAAGCGGCGGTCCGTGTTGGAGCATCCGCCCTCTTCAGAACGAGACGGACACACCGACCGTGGCCCATGTGACGTCGCCTTCGCCCAGGCGGTCGAGGTTGGTCAGGGCGAAACTGTGATGGAGGCCTCCGATCAGGGACACGCCATCGCGAATGTCCAGGGTGAGATTCAACCCCACCTGCGCATGGTTTTCCGTCAGCGTGCGCGTGCCCGAATAGTAGCCGAAGTCCGCGCCGAACGAGACATACGGCGACAACGTCAGGGCCGGCACCGGGTGCGGGACTTCCGCCGCCACGCCGATCTCGACAAAACCTCCCTTCACGTCGTCAAAGTCATAGAAGGCCTCGGCAAACCAGGTCAGAAACGGCATGCCGTCCCATTCGAATCCGGCATAGACTTCCCAAGAATCGGCGTCGTCCGGAGCGGGATAGGTCAGATAGTTGATCCCGACGTACGGGCGCCATGCGCCGATCTCGAATCCATGCTCGGCGTACAGATTCACTTCGTTGTACGAATCGCCGTTCAGGGCCTGGACATACGCCGCACCCACCGAGATTCCCCGCCAGGTTACCGCCAGATCTGAGAACAAGAGCGCGTCCGCGTCGGGCACATGCGATATACCCTCGGTGACGTACCGGTTGCCCACCGACACCTCCGCGTTCCATTCCTCCTTGTCTTCCGCCCGCGCATCCGTCGCCAGAGACACGACGGCCGCCCACATCACAACCCGTTGCATCATGCCGAATTCTCCCCCGTTCAGTCCTTGTTTCACGCAATCCGGACCGTACAGGGAAAGCGCCGCGAGGCGCAAGTTTAATTAGTCGTTATTTTTACTTTGACTATTCAAAGTGTCGCGATCGTCGGCGTGGCGACGGAGGTGACGGCTTCGGCGAGGGCATTGATGCCGAAGGCCTTGAAGAAATCGTTCTCGCGCAGGGATCCGTCGATCCACAGCGAAGCCAGGCCGTGTACCGTGCTCCACGCGAACAGGACCCTGTCCATCGTCTCGCGCGACGGCTCACCGGTTTCGCCCCGCACCATCTGCACGGTCTGCACCAGACTCATGAACGCCCGTTCGCCGTGGCTGTCGGGAATACGTTCCGCCGCGTGTGCGATTTCGGGACGGAACATCACGCGGAAATAATGCGGATTGCGTACGGCGAACCGGACATATTCCACGCCCATTTTGCGAAAACGCTCCTGGACGGGCTCGGTCCCATGCCGCTTGAGCGCGCGCTCCATGGCCAAGTTCAGCCGCCGGAATCCCTCCTCCGCCACCGCGGCCAGCAGGTCGGCCTTGTTCTTGAAATGATGGTACGGCGCGGCGGGCGACACGCGGACCTCCGCCGCTACCCGGCGCAACGACACGGCCGGTACGCCCTCCCGCGCCGCCAACCGCGCGGCCGCTTCCACCAGCGCCGGGCGCAGATTCCCGTGGTGATAGGGTTTTCCCCGATTTCGTGATTTTTTCGGCGACATCATCTTGACAGTGTTAAGATCATACGGGTATATTCGCACATTGTCAATATGGTCATGTTCACCCGTAATCTTTTCCGCATGAAGGTCGTGTCCTATCTCGCTATTCTGCTGTGGATCGCCGGAACGCCCAACGCTCCGGCCCAGGGGTCCTACACCTTCGAGGACTGCCTGCGCATCGGGCTGCAACGATCCATTCCGTTGACCAATGCGCGGCGCGATCTTGATATCGCGCAACACAA
>CAYRPR010000466.1:0-2375 GCA_964425945.1 uncultured Verrucomicrobiota bacterium
TGATGTGGGCCTGGGCAAGGTCGGCGATATGGATGTAGTCACGGATGCAGGTGCCGTCCGGCGTATCGTAGTCGTCGCCGAATATCTTGATCTGGTCGCGCCGGCCGAGCGGAACGAACAGGACAAGCGGTATCAGGTGCGTTTCGGGGTCATGATCCTCGCCCAGTTTCTTCGTCGCGCCCGCGGCGTTAAAATAGCGCAGGAAAACCGGCTGGATGCCTTTCAGTTCGCGGAACCACCATAACACCTTCTCGAACATGAGTTTGGATTCGCCATAGGGGTTCTGGGGCCTTTGTGGCGCGTTTTCGGTCATGGGCATCTCATCGGGCTGGCCGTAGGTGGCGCAGGTGGAGGAAAAGATAATCTTCCGGACGCCGGCGGCAACCATCGCATCGACGAGATTGATCCCGCCGGTGACATTGTTGCGGAAGTAGAGCAGGGGATCTTCCATGGACTGGCCGACGAGGGCGTAGGCGGCGAAATGCATGACGGCGTCGGGCTGGGCGGACGTCATGGCGCCATGGATATCGTCCCGATTCCGCAAATCGCCCTGAATGAACCGGGCCCGCGGATCGAGCGCCTCGCGATGCCCCTGCTCCAGGTTATCGAAAATCACGACCTCATGCCCTGCGTCGAGCAGGAGTTCGGACGTAACACTGCCGATATAACCGGCGCCGCCTGTGACAAATACCTTCATGGGGGTTTTTCAAAAATCGGGCAATTTTATCTGAGCGCTTGATCCGGGGCAACTTATCATTACACTGTTCTGATTCCCGTTGCCGGATGGTGTAATGGTAGCACAGCAGACTCTGGATCTGTTTGTCTAGGTTCGAATCCTAGTCCGGCAACCATCCTCCTATTCCAGATCGCGCACGATCAGATCGTCCTCGTCCAGCCCCAGATAATGCCCCAGTTCGTGCAGGTAGGTCTTGCGCACTTCCTGGCGGTAGGTCGGCGTGTCGTGGCCGGCATATTCCCAGATGTTGTCCAGAAACAGGAATATCTGAGAGGGCACGTCCTCCATGCCCGATTGGCCATCGGCAAAAGCGGGCCCCACGAAAAGTCCCAGCGTATCCCGGTCGATCGTGTCGCCGATCAGTTTGTCGGAGGGTTCGGATTCAAACACGACGGGCAGACTGCGGGCATGCGCGCGGAGCGGCGGGGGCAGTTTGTTCAGGATGTCCGTGATTTCCCTGCGGGCGGCCTGTTCGAGCCGGAACCAGCGCCTCTTCCAACCGGGAACCGGCGTGGGGGAGTTCATCAGGCGATGCGCATCGGCATCAGCACATAGATGAACGGTACATTCGTCTTGATGACGCCGGGGCTCAATTCATCCGTCAGTTCGATGAACACCTCGTCGCTGTCGAGCGTACGAAGCGGATCCATCAGGAACTCGGGATTGAACGCCACGGAGATTTCCTTGCCCGAATACTTGATGGGAATGGTTTCGCGGGCCTCGCCGACTTCGGGCGTTTCCGTGATGAGTTCCAGGCGGTTCTTGCCGAACGTCAGCTTGACCGACCGGGACTGGTCCGCGGCCAGCAGGGCGGCGCGGCGTACGGCGTTCAGGAACAGTTCGCGCTCGATGGGTATGCGCTGTTCGCTCTGGGCCGGAATGACCTGCCGGAAATTCGGATAGGTGCCCTCGATCAACTTCGATACGATGAGGATATCCCCGAATTCAAAGGCCAGTTGCTTGTCGGTGGCCTGGATCTTGACGTTTCCTTCGTCGCCGAGGGTTCGGATCAACTCCGTGACGGTCTTGGACGGCACGATCAGCTCCGTCTCGGCGCTCTTCGGAAACTCGACTTCCTGTTCGACCAGGGCCATGCGCCGGCCGTCCGTGGCGACGAGAATCAATTTGTCACCCTTGAAACTCATCAATGCCCCATTAAGCACCTGACGGGTTTCATCCGTGGAGGCCGCATAGCTGATGCGTTCAAGCATGCTTTTCAGCACGCCCTGTTCCATGGTGTAGGAATGTCCGCCGTCGAACTTGGGCAGGGGCGGAAAATCGTCCTCGGAGATGCCGATCAGCTTGAATACGGAGGATCCGCTCTTGATGGTGGCCACATCCTTGTCATCGACGTCCATCTCGATCTCGGGCGTGGCGAGCTCGCGGAAAATGCTGAATACGCGCCGCGCATGCAGGGTGGTCGCGCCGGCTTTGATGACTTCGGCTTCGACACCGGCCCGCACGCTGACTTCCAGATCGGTGGCGGAGAGCCAGAGCTTCTTGTCCGCTTTCAGCAGGACATTTGAAAGAATGGGCAGCGTGGTCCGGGGACTGACAATGGATGGCACTTTCTGCAATCATTCCAGGAGCGCTTCCTTTTTGATTTTGAGCATCATGCCGACATCCTCCGGGCATTGTT
>CAYRPR010000467.1:0-2366 GCA_964425945.1 uncultured Verrucomicrobiota bacterium
CCATCCCGAAATTCGCGACGTCTTTGTTCACACCAAACGGCGCTCCCCCGTTCACACCTTTAAAGGTGTGAACCGGAGGGGAGGCGGCGAAAAGCGGGGCTTGGGGGCCGGGAATACCTTTGCTATAAAATCGGCACACGTTATGCTGGATTGCGCGGAGCCGGAATACATGCATGGATTGAACTATCTGATTTCCCGATACAGCCACCTGCTGGTACTGCGAGCACTGTACCACGCGCAGGAACCGCTGACCGGACGCGAAATCGAGCGGCGGACCGGCCTGTCCAACCGGGCCACGATGCAGGCCCTTGAATCGCTGGTGGGACTCTCCGCGGTGCATGTCGACGAACAGGCGCATGCCCACTGGTACACGCTGAACCGCAACAACTACTTCGTCGCGAAGGCCTTGAAACAGGCGTTTGAAGCCGAGGATCTCTTCTGGGACGACTTCCGGAAAACGGTGCGGCGCATGGTCCTACCACGGCCCGTCGCCGCCATCGCCACCGGTCCCCTCGCCCGCGATGAAAGCGCCATCAACACGAAGATCGAACTGACCCTGATCTTCCGGACCGGCCGAAACCGCATCCGGGCCTTCAACTCCATCGAACAACTGAACCAATCCCTGTGGGACCGCTACGCCGTCACGGTGGACGCGGTTCTGCTCGACACGAACATCATGAACCAGGACAAATACGATACGCTCTGGCGCCGCGTGGCACGGGAAGGCATCCTGCTGTTCGGCGCCATACCATGAGGAATCCATGTACCTGATACTCGCATCCTTCTCGCGGGCCCGCGCGCAACTGCTGACCGCAGCGGGCTACACCTTCGCCCAGGTTCCATCCGGCGTGGACGAGCCGGATATGCCCCCGGACGGGAACGTGCAGGAATATGTGGTGGGCCTGGCCGTCAAGAAGGCGCAGGCCGTCTCCGCACAACATCCGCAGGCGTTCATCCTCGGCGCGGATACCAACCTCTATCTCGACGGTCAGACCATCGGCAAACCGACCGACACCGAGGATGCCGTGCGCATGCTCAAACACATGGCCGGCAAGACCCATGAGCTGGTAACCGGCATCTGCGTCGTCACGCCGGGCGCGGAACGGACCTTGACCGCGGTGGACACGGCCTACGTCCACATGCGCGATTGCGACGAGGCGCATATCCGCCGCTACGTGGAAGCCACGCATCCGCTGGCCTACGCCGGGGCCTATGCCCTGCAGGAGGAAGGATGCGTGCTGATAGAGTGGATGAAAGGCGATCCGAACACCGTCATCGGCCTGCCCATGGGCCAGGTGGATCGCCTGCTGGAGGAAGCGGGCTGGAAAGAGAGGAATGTCTGATGGTTAATGGTTGATGGACTGCCCGGCCATCAAACATGAACCGTCAACCATCCACCATTCTGAAACACAACGTGCCGTTGTGCCCGCCAAATCCGAATGAGTTGCTCAGACAGGTACGCACCCGCGCCTCTCGCGCGGTGTTCGGCACATAGTCGAGATCGCAATCCGGATCGGGCGTCTGGAGATTGCTGGTGGGATGCACCACGCCGTTCTGCATCGTCAGCATGCAGGCGATGGCCTCAATGCCGCCGGCGGCGCCGAGGGTATGGCCGGTCATGGATTTCGTCGAGCTGATCATCACGCGACGCGCATGCTCTTCGCCCAGGGCGGCCTTGATCGCCAGCGTTTCACCCTTGTCATTCAACTCCGTGCTGGTTCCATGCGCGTTGATGTAATCCAGGTCGGCCGGCCCGATCTGCGCGTCCTCCATCGCCAGCGCCATGGACCGACGGGCGCCGTTGCCCAACGCGTCGGGCGCGGTGATATGACTGGCGTCGCAGGTCCGCCCGTAGCCGACCACTTCGCCGTAGATACGGGCGCCGCGCGCCTTCGCGCGTTCCATCGCCTCCAGAATCAACACGCCGGATCCCTCGCCCATGACGAACCCGTCGCGATCGGCGTCAAACGGCCTGGACGCGCCGGCCGGATCGTCGTTGCGGGTACTCAACGCGCGCAGCGCGCAGAATCCGCCGAGCCCCAGGATGGTAATATGTCCCTCGGCCCCGCCGGCAACCATGATATCGGCCTCGCCGTGCCGGATCATGCGAGACGCTTCGCCAATGCAATGCGTCGCGGTGGCACAGGCGGACGTAATGCAGAAGTTGGGCCCCCGGAACCCGTGCTCAATCGCGATGTAACCGGACAGGATATCGACGATCATCTGGGGGATCATGAACGGCGAGAAACGGCTCGGCCCCTTCTCCATGTACACCTTCATCTGATCGATGAGCACGTCGAGGCCGCCAATGCCGGATCCGACCACGACGCCGACCCGGTCTCCGTCCAATTTGGCCGGTTCCAGGC
>CAYRPR010000468.1:0-2349 GCA_964425945.1 uncultured Verrucomicrobiota bacterium
CACGGAGGAAAGTCCGGGCGAGAAGATGATCTATCAGGGACGCCAGTATGTCGTCTATCGCGGCATGGGCAGCCTGGACGCCATGAAGACCCGGTCGGGGAGCCGGGAACGATACGGACAGGTGTCCGATGCGGAGGAGGATATCATCCCACAGGGCATTGAGGGCATGGTCCCGTATGCGGGCACGGTCACCAAGGTACTGAAACTGTACTGCGGCGGACTCCGGTCATCCCTCGGCTATTGCGGTTGCCGCACGCTGGACGAATTGCGCGAGCGCGGGCAATTGGTGCGCGTCAGCCCGGCCGGCGTCAAGGAAGGCCACGCGCACGACATCACCATCACCAAGGACGCGCCCAACTACCGCTCGACGTGAGCGGAATGATGGGCCTCAATGTGGGAGCCGCCTCAGCGCGGCGACCGGTCCCGCGCCTGGCGAGCGCGGCCACAACATTCGTGCCTGCCCACCAATGTGCGCTTCAGGGCGGCCCACGTAATACACGAAATTCACGAAAGGCCCGCCGTGGACAGGTTCCTGAATTCGCGTATAACACAATACGATGCAGGAACAAATATCCTTGCTGTGCAGGTTCCTCTGCGTCCTCTGTGGTTCATTCCGTGGCATTTCGTACTACAATCCGTCATATACTTGTTTTTTTGTGCACGTTTTTCATGCGGCCATTTTCATAAGTTGCTCTGTGTCAGCGGATGAGGCCATACGGTCGTAGGGCGGTGCTCCCGCGCCGCCCATCGTGGCCGTGATGTGTCCCGAAAGCAGATGAAGAACCGAACGAAGTCCATTTCATTCTTCTCTTTCTTCCTCTTTCTCTGCTTCCTGGACGGCCTTGAGGACCGTCCTACGACGCCCGGGACATCCGCGTAATCCGCGATATCTGCGGCTTCCCTTCCTTTGGTTGCGGGGTTGCCGCGCTGTGCATTTCGTGGGTCATCATTACGGCCTTGACAAATGTAGTCACCTATGTGACCATATTGTGTTATGAAACGCAGGGAGCAAGTCGGAATAAGGCAGTTGAAGGCCAAGGCATCGCATCTGGTCGACCGCGTGGCCGAGGAGCGGGCCACGTACACGATCACCCGTCGCGGTCGGGCGGTCGGCATCCTGGCGCCGCCCGATTATGTTCCGCCCTCACCCGCCCTATCCGGCGAGCAGGCCTGGGATCGCGTGATCGCCCTGGCCGATCAGTTGACGAGCCGTCCTGGGACCAAGCGACGTTCCGCCGTACGCGAACTGCAGAAGACGAGGCGATGAGATGGCTCTGCTCTTGACCGTGGACGCCAGCGTGTTTGTTTCCGCCTGTCGGCGCGGCGAACCCGGCCACCGGGCGAGTCGCGCCCTGTTGCAGCGGATCCGCGACGAAGCCATTCCCCTCATCGAGCCGACTCTGCTCCCGGTGGAGATCGCCGCCGCCCTGACCCGGACCGGCGATGATCCCGGTCTTGCGATGGAATATGCCGAGGCGGTTACTGCGTTGCCGCAATTGACTTGGGTGACGCTCGACGCCGTGCAGGCGCGCCGCGCCGTGCTCGCCGCCACAACGCACAAACTGCGGGCCGCCGACGCCCTGTACATCGCCGCCGCCGGACAATATGGCTCACGGCTGGTTACGCTGGACAAGGAACAGCTTAAACGCGCACAGCCCGCGCTCGGCGCCTGCGGCCCAGACCAAGCGCTCGCTTAAATGACCATTCCCCTGCGCATTTCAGGACGGCCCACGAAATGCACGAAAGCCCCGCAGAGCTATCGCCCCGCGCTGTTCTGATTTCTCCTTGTCTGCACCCTTGAAACAATTACAATCCCATCAATGAGGTGATTGCACGATGAAGCTGGCCAGTTTTGAAGCCGTGATTCGCGGACTGAATGATGCCGGGGTACAATACCTTGTCGCGGGCGGGCTGGCCGTCAATGCCCACGGGTATCTCCGCTTCACCAAGGATGCGGATATGATACTGCGTTTGACACCGGTCAACATCAAACGGGCGTTTGCCGCGTTGGCCACACTGGGCTACAGACCGTTGATTCCCGTGACACCGGACCAATTCGCCGACGAGCCGACCCGAGAGGGCTGGATTCGAGATAAGGGCATGCAGGTACTGCAGCTCTGGAGCGACGAACATCGCGAAACACCCATAGATATTTTTGTTCGCGAACCTTTCGAATTTGAGGTAGAATATGCTCGTGCACTGATCAAGCCGCTGTATGCCAGACTGGAGGTGCGCTTCGTGGCTTTACCGGCGCTGATCAAGATGAAGGAGGAGGCCGGCCGGGAGCAGGATCGCGTGGATCTGGAGCATCTTCGAATGAGAATGGATGACGATGCGAGATAAGTCCGG
>CAYRPR010000469.1:0-2344 GCA_964425945.1 uncultured Verrucomicrobiota bacterium
CGGACAGACCTTGGATGATATGGAGCCCATTCGCCGCGAAACGGCTGTAAACTGGTACGCGGTCAAGGAGGCTGTGTTCCCGTTCAACCGGTTTGCGGGTGTGGACCCGATTCTGGGGCCGGAAATGAAGTCCACCGGCGAGGTGATGGGGATCGATACCTCGTTCGAGGCGGCCTATTGGAAGAGCCAGATAGCGGCCGGCCAGATCCTGCCCAAGTCGGGCACCGTGTTCCTGAGCGCGCGCGATGCCGACAAGGAGTGGATGTCGGACATCGGCGAGCAGTTATCGGAACTCGGTTTCTCCATCGCTTCGACGCAAGGCACGGCAAAGGCGTTGGAGGAGAAGGGCGTCCAGGTGCAGGTGTTGAGGAAGCTGGCCGAGAAGGCGAGTCCGAACGTGCTGGACCTGATGAAAGAGAATCAGATTCGCATGGTCATCAACACGCCGTCCGGTCCGGTCTCGCGCGTGGATGAGATCAAGATACGCGCGGAAGCGATCGCGCGGAGCATTCCGATTGTCACCACGCCGTCCGGCGCGCGCGCGACGCTGTTCGCCATCCGTTATATGCACAATCGCGATTGGGATGTGAAGGCGTTGCAGGACTATTTCCCGGCCGTCCAAGCTTGACGGGCTACCCCAAAACCGTTCGGCAAAGGCTGGGGACAGAGCCCCAGCCTATAATACCCATGGGTTGTTGGCCGACCCTCTGCGGTCGGCGGAGGAGGGAGAAGGGACGGAGAAATAGTGTCGGGTGTGTGCGTAACTATTTCAGGATGAGTTGATAACACTGAATTTATATGGCCCCTGACTGTACGGGCGCTTTAAGGCGCTGCGGAGGGCGCATAGGGCATAACTCGTTTGATCTGAATGGAATGCGATCAGAGCCTGAGGATGGTGTCTGTCCCTGTCAGTGCTTAGGTGGGGCGAGGACTTCGGCGAGCTCAGTCGAGCCGCCTCCGGCCGAGCCGCTCGCGATCCTGCGGCTGGTTCCGCAGACGGAACACAGCCGCGCTTCGGATCACGCTTGCGGGCGTTCGATGATGCGGTTGCGCTGATCGAGGCCCTGGGTCTGCAGGAGCGCCTGCACTTCTTCCGGCGTCAGATAGCGCGGGGTTCCGACGGATCGCGCGGCGACGATGGCTTTTGAGGCGTCTTCCACAAGGCAACACCGGAAATAGGCCTGACGCATCGTTTTCCCAAGACAGACAATGCCATGGTTCCGCATCAGGATGGTGTCATTGTTCTTTGCTTCGGCGGCGACGCGTTCCGCCAATTCGGCGGAGGAGGGGGGCGTATAGGGCACGATGCCGACGCCGCCGAGATCGATCACCACCTCGGCAAACAGGGGTTTGAATTCGACATCGCTGGAAATGAGCCCGATGGTCCAAGGGGGATGGGCGTGGAAGATCGAATGGATATCCGGCCGCGCGCGGTATACGGCGAGGTGCATCAGGATCTCCGATGTGGGCTGGAATCGTCCGGCGACGCGCCCGCTGGATTTGATGTCCACGGCGCAGAATTCGGTGCCGGTCAGCTCTTCCAGGGCATATCCGCTCGGTTTGACCCAGATCCGGTCTCCGTCCCTGAGGCTGACATTGCCCCCGGGGCCGGAAGTCAGGCCCCGTTCGGCCAGTTTCCGGGCGTACGAGGCCAATTCCTTCAATTTTCCGGGGATCATCATGGGGCGGAATTAATTACATAAGACCGTATGGGTTGACAAGCTTGGGCTGTTGCCCAAATCGGCACAAGGGTGCTTCCTTCCGCCTGAAGCCTGCCCGCCATGGGTGTCACGGGCGGTTTGATGATACGGCAGGCGGGGCGGGACTCTATACGCCATAGAATTCTCCCAGCGCGCGTTTGGAGTACCGGCTTCAGCCGGAATGGATTCGGGCAACAACCCCGCATGCTTTAACCCACCCCCCTCCCGACCGCGAAGCGCGTCGGGAGACCCCTCCGAGGAGGGGATTTGCCTGATCTCTCCCCTCCTTTAGGGGGGTGCCCGAAGGGCGGGGTCGGGCCGGTTGATGGCCCGGATGATATTTTTTCACTTTTCCCCAAAAAGGCGTTGACACTTTTTAGCTGATGCCGCATTTTCTGTCGAGCATAGGCCGTGTATTTTAACGACTGCCGGTCTATCTAAATACAGGCATTTGAACACATACTCCGCGCTTCTTGTTCTGACGGATGGGACAAGGGGGCGGTGGGGGTGTGTTTTTTACACTTTGATAATTTATCGGGTGAAATGCAATCAGCCGGCAGATGATGAATTGCGAAAGTGGGCGAGCGGGATTCGTCTGCCCTTGATTCATGGATGTGCCGGATTGAGTTCACTGAGGGGCGCCC
>CAYRPR010000470.1:0-2342 GCA_964425945.1 uncultured Verrucomicrobiota bacterium
CACGGCCCGGGATTCAGCCGACGCGGATGATTTCTCAAGCGCGTCCCGCTCCTTCTGCAGACCGGCGATCTGTTGACCCGTTTTCTTCCCGGCATCGGCCGCGCCCGCCTTCTCCCCGGCTAAAGCCGATTCCAACTCGGATGCCTTCCTGGTCGCCGCCGACAAGTCGGAGTCCAGCTTCTTGATCACCGCGGATGAATCCTGCCTGGCTTTGGCCTGCGATGCCTCGATGGCCGACAGCTTCTTCTGCAAATCGTCGATTTCCCGGGCCGACTTCCTGGCCGCCTGCTGCTCTTTCGTTAATGCGGCCTCCATCTCGGAAACCATCCTCGAGGCCGCTTCGCGCGCCGTGGCCGCTGCGGTCACATCCGACTCCAATTTCTTGATCGCAACGGATGAATCCTGTTGGGCCTTTGTCTCGGCGGCCTCCAGCGCCTATACTTTTTTCTGCAGATGGGCCACTTGTTGAGCTGAAGCCTTGCTCGCGTCGGCGGCGGCTTGCCTTTCCCTGGCGAGCGCCGACTCAAGTTCCGTCGCCTCTTTCGCGGAGGTATCGCGCGCCGTGGACGCCGCGGCCAGATCCGACTCCAGCTTCTTGATCCTGGCGGATGACTCCTGCGCGGCCTTTGATTGCCCCGTCTCCAGGGCGCCGACCTTCTTCTGCAGGGCATCCACATCCACGGCCAGACGCTTCTCGCGTTCCGCCGACGCCGCGGCGGCCGATTCAAGTTCCTTTACGAGCTTTTCCCATTGCGCGTTCTTCGCCTCAGCGGCCGAACGTTTCGTGTCCGCATTCGTCATCGCCTGTTTATCCTTCGCCTGCTGCACCTCCAGTTCCGCGTTCTTCCGGGTCGCCGTCTCTTTGGCCTCGGTCATCTTGCGCAGATCATCCTCCAGCTTCCGGGTCCGCGCGGAAGCGTCGCGCCGCTCCTCCTCCCGTTGCGTCTCCGCCGCGGCGAGCGATTTCTCCAGCGCCTTGACGTGATCCTGCAGTTTCGCCTCCGCCTTCCGGTCCGCCTTCTTGTTCGCCCCCATCGGCACCGGTTCGTGGATGTCCGCCTTCTCGTTCTGCGCCTGCGCGGCCGGCGCGCCGAGCATCAGCGCGATTAGCGCGCGTGTCAGAGTCCGTCTAATAGGAGGGTTCATTCTCTATGCCCTCCGCTCATCGTCGTTACCCGTGATTCCCAGTCGATCGATTCCGTGACGCCCTCCCCCTCCACATGGTTCAGCACCGATAAGTCGCGCATCGGAACGCCCAGCAGGCGGGCGAGTTCCTTCGGCCGCGGCGAGCGCTCCACGGCCACGGCCTGATCAATCAGACCCTGCGCCACGAGGCGTTTCAGCGATTCGTTCATCGTGGTCATCCCTTCGGCCTTGCCCGTCTGGATGACCGAGTACACCTGCTGAAGCTGGTGCTCGCGGATCAGGTTCCGGATCGCGTTGTTCACGCTCATCACCTCGTACGCGAGCACGCGCCGCGACTGGTCAAGCGTCATCAACAGCGATTGCGAGATCACGCCCGACAGCACCATCGACAACTGCGTGTACACCTGCTGTTGATGGGCGGGCGGGAAGACGTCCACGATGCGATGAATCGCGTGCACCGTGTCCTGCGTGTGCAGCGTAGCCAGAATCAGGTGACCCGTCTCCGCCAGTGTGAGGGCCAATTGCATCGTCTCCATGTCGCGCATTTCGCCGATCATGATCACGTCCGGCGACTGACGGAACACGCTGCGCAACGCGTGCGCGAACGTCGGCGCATCGGCGCCGATCTCCCGCTGGTCCACGACGCTGTTGCGATGCGTGTGCAGGTATTCGATCGGATCCTCGAGGCATACCACGTGCGCATGGCGATGCGTGTTGATGTGATCGATCATCGCCGCGAGACTGGTGGACTTTCCGCTGCCGGCCGGACCGGTTACCAGCACGAGCCCGTGCGGGCGCAGGGCGAAGTCGCGGATGATCTCCGGCAAGCCGAGTTCCTTGAACGACGGAATGCGGAACGGAATCAGCCGCGCCGCCATGGCGAGCGAGTCGCGCTGGAAGAAGATATTGAAACGGAATCGCGTCAGGCCCGGAAAGCCTTTCGAGAAGTCGATGCTGCGCTCGTCGCGCAGTGTCGCGAGTTGCGACTCGTTCAGGATGGACGTCGCGAGTCGTTCCGTATCCCACGCCGTCAGTGAACGATCGCCGACCGCGCGCATGTTGCCGAGGATTCGGAGTTGCGGCGGCGCGCCGACGGAGAGGATGAGATCGGAGGCGCCGGTCGAGGACATCTGCCCGAGAAGTTCTTCAATTGTTATCATGGCACGCCCTTCGTTCGAGGACCACACCACTCAATT
>CAYRPR010000471.1:0-2340 GCA_964425945.1 uncultured Verrucomicrobiota bacterium
CATAGCCATATACCTATGACGCAGGTCATAGGGGCGGCTTGGCGTGACGCTTACCGACACGTTGCAAGGCTCCTATGTCTTTCTGGGTTTGACGGCACCGGGATTATTGGATGTTCACCCTACGCCCGTGAGCCCGTCCGCGCCCGGAGTCATTGTGCACATGACCTTGCTCGACAACTTGCTGTCCGATGAAACTGCGCGCAGTCGAGGCGATTGAATTGCGCTTGTCGCCGCAGTGCCGCGCAATAGCGCGTCGCAATTGAACCCGCCAGATCACGCACCCGCCATACAGAAGTGCAGGTCGAACCCATAGAAATCCTGGAAAGCAGACGCATCGAATAACCATCATATCATCGCAACCCGCCCGGACCGCGTAAACAGCAGTTTGAGCGCGATGCGATCCTCGGCGAAACCGGTCAGGCGCGAAAGGGCTTTGGCATAGAGCGTGAGCTGAGGACGATAATGCTCCACCGTCGCTTCCAGTTCCTTGTCGTCCTTGATGTCATTGGTCTTGAAATCCAATATCTCGGCGCTCGTTACAGCGCCTTGCTCATCTCGCGCCAGCACCACACGGTCGAACGTGCCGGTGATCCATTCCTCGCCGATCACGGCTTCGAACATCTTCTCCCGCCACAGGGTCACTTCGCCATCGGGTTTCGTCAGCGCGGATTGCACCTCGGGGGATTGCAGCGCGGTCCGGAAATGAGTAACCGCCTCCTCGTCGGCCTCGACGCCCGACGCGCGCCACGCGGCAATAACCTTTTCCACATCGCACGTGTCCGCCCACTCAACCCGCTCGAACAATCCGTGAACCGCGGTGCCCAGATCGAGACTGCGGCTCACCGTCGGCGCAAACAACAGATGCGCCGCGCGCGGTCCTTCCGCGCGACTCGACGGGCTGACCTGCAACAACCTCCGGCGTTTTGACTTCTTCCTCGGGAACCGGGCCGGCAACGGCTTCGCCTTCTTCCCCGCGTCCTCCCCGGGCGGCACGCGATCCGCGAACCAATCCCGCGCGCCCTGCTCGTGGATCACGCCGTACCGATTCCCACTCCAGTCGATCGCGCCGGACGGTTCCGCCCGGATATCGCCGGCCAGTTGCAGGCGCAGATAACCGGAATAATTCAGCGATTCGGTTGTCTTGGGCGGCGGCGAGGTAATCAGGTACAAGCCGCGCTTGGCGCGGGTCAATGCCACATACATCGTGCAAAGCTCCTCAAAACAGGAGTCGTTCCGATCCTGTTCCAGTTCCGCGCGCAGAACATCATCCGCCTCGCAGATGCGCTGGCCCGGCATGATCAACGCCCAATCGGGCTCCCCGTCGTCGTTGCGCGCGACATGCATCCTGAGATTGGGATTGGATATGATGCTGTTACCCTCCGGAAGATCGGGCAGGATCACGAGGTCAAAGCCCAGCCCCTTGGACTTGTGAATCGTCATGACGCGTACCGAGGCGTCGGCGGCCAATTCCGAAAATCGGTGCGCGCGGATATGCGCCACAAACTCGTCCGGCCGGCGCTCGCCGGTCAGATCAAACTCACCCGCCACGTCCAGGAGCGCGCCCAGCCGATGACGGCCGAACGCATCGAGCGGATGCGCCTCATCAAGAATTGTGCCCCATCTGCGGATGAACGCCTGATATCCCTCGCGGTAGATCTGGTCCAGCAGGTTCGCCGGCAGGGTCTGCGGCACGGCCTCGTTTCCGAACAGCGCGTCCCGGAGCGGACTCATCCGCAGATGCTCGCGCGCCAGCGTATCGCCGGGATGCGCGGCATACTGCACCAGCGACAGCAGAAGCAGAACCACCGGATTGTCGGCGACATCGGATTCCCCCTCGACGGCAATCGGCCAGCCGGGACAGAAAGTCCGCAGGGCATTGGCCACGTCGCGGACGGTGTCATTCTTCCGAACGAGTACCGCCACGGTCAGCCCCCGCTCCAGCGGATTAATCTCGCGCAATAGATCGGCGCACGCCCGATACCGCGCCTCGCTGTCGCCCTTCGCGTCGCCGGCCTCTATAAACGCCGCGTGTCCGGGCGGTGGCGGGGCATCCGTCCGGCATTCATGCGCCTCCCAAAATGATTTCCACGTTTCTTGCACCGGATCGGGTATCTCCCCGGGCAATTTGTCGAACGCCCGGTTCACCACGTCGAGAACCGGCTGGGAGGACCGATAGGACACGTTCAGCGGGGTCTGTTTAATCAGCGATCCGTACCGGTCGAGTATCCGGCTGAACAGCTTGTAGTTTCCGCCGCGCCACCCATAGATTGCCTGCTTCACGTCGCCGACGAAGAAGAAACTGCGCGAGCCGCTGTCATCCTGCAACACCTCATCGGCCAG
>CAYRPR010000472.1:0-2337 GCA_964425945.1 uncultured Verrucomicrobiota bacterium
GCACGGCGGGGCTCGTCAGCGCCGCTGGGGCCGCGGGGCTCGGCGCCAAGGTGGCATTGATTGAGCGACATCTGATGGGCGGCGACTGTCTGAATGTCGGGTGTGTCCCGTCCAAGGGATTGCTTGCTCCGGCGCACCTGGCGGGCAGAACACGGAGGGGAGCCGATCTCGGCCTGAGCCTGACAGGCGGGTACGATGTGGACTTCCCCGCCGTGATGGAGCGTATGCGCCGCATCCGCGCCAAGATCAGTCATCACGACTCCGCCCAACGCTTCACCGACCTCGGCGTGGATGTTTTCATCGGAGAGGCCCGCTTCACCGGTTGGAAAACGATTGAGGTCGGCGGCACAATACTGCGCTTTAAGAAAGCGGTCATCGCCACAGGTGCGCGCGCCGCCGCGCCGCCGATTCCCGGTCTCGACAGGGTAGATTACCTGACCAACGAGACCCTCTTTTCACTGACGGAATTGCCGAGGCGGCTCGGCATCATCGGCGCCGGCCCGATCGGCTGTGAGATGGCGCAGGCCTTTGCCCGGTTCGGATCGGAGGTCACGCTGATCGAGGCGCTCCCGCGCATCCTGCCCAACGAGGATCCCGACGCGGCGGACGTGATCCTCGATGCGCTCAAACGGGACGGCATACGTGTGATCTGCGAGTCACGGGACCTGAAAGTGGAGCAGATCGGTGATGGTATCCGGTTATCGAATCAAACCGGCGATATCGTTGTCGATCAATTGCTGGTCGCCGTCGGTCGCGCCCCGAATATCGAGGACCTGAAACTGGAGGCCGCCGGCGTAAAGGCGCATAAGAAAGGCGTGGAGGTAGACGATCGCCTGCAGACGTCCAACCCCAACGTTTTCGCCGCGGGCGATGTGTGCTCCAAGTATCAATTCACACACGCCGCCGATTTCATGGCGCGCATCGTGATCCAGAACGCACTCTTCAAGGGCCGCGCCAAGGCCAGTGCCCTGACGATTCCCTGGTGCACGTACACCGACCCGGAACTCGCCCATGTCGGGTTGAATCCGAAAACGGCGCGGGAGGCCGGTGTGGACATCGACACCTACACGCAGCCGTTTGATGCCGTGGACCGGTCCATGCTTGAAGGCGAAACGGAAGGTTTCGTGCGCGTGCACACGCGCAAGGGCACCGACGAGATCGTCGGGGCCACCATCGTCGGCGCACATGCCGGCGACATGATCCCCGAGATCGTGTTCGCCATGACGCACGGACTGGGACTGAGGCAAATCGCGTCCACGATCCACCCCTATCCCACGCGCGCCGAGGCCATACGCCGGATCGGCGATCAGTACAGCCGCACCCGCCTGACCCCGCTTGTCAAAGCGCTCTTCATCAAATGGCTGGCCTGGCAGAGGCGATGAGGCACTCCATACTTGATTGACTTGACCAGCTTATTAGACTATATTGGTCATATGAAAGTGAAAGTGGGAGAATTGAAAACACATTTGTCGCGTTATCTGCGGGAATTGCAGCGGGATAGAAATCCCATCGAGGTCTGCGTGCGAGAGAAACCCGTGGCGTATTTGACCCCCGCGGATCCTCACCCGAGCCACGGTGAGCCCGATGCCGCCATGCGCGCATTGCAGGAACAGCTACAATCTGCGGGCCTTCGGTGGAACGCGACGGGAGCAACAGGAAAGATGGATTTCAAGCCCAACCCCCTTCCTGCAGGCGACGGACGGAAGGATGTCCACACCGTGGAAGCGATGCGCTCGGAACGCAACTGGTAATGCAAATCTACCTTGATACCAGTGCGGTGATTCCCTTGCTCCTGCAAGAACCGCATAGCGAGGCCGCGCGCAAAGTCTGGGAACACGTCGAACAGGCGTGGACGTGGGATTGGATGAAGGTCGAGGCCGAATCGGCCCTGCTGCGGCGAAAAGCCGTGCCCGATGCGTGGCGTCAATGGCGTGCTTTGGCAGGGCAGATTCGCTGGCTGAAGCCACCCGAAACCTTCATTGACGATCTATGCAACTTCAATCGCGCGCTCGGACTACGGGCGGCGGATGCGGGACACCTCTTCGTTTGCGATCGCGCCATGAATGTGATCCCGTCCATGACTCTGGTGACCTTTGACACGGAAATGCGCAAGGCGGCCCGGCGGATGGGCCTCCCTCTCCATTAACCCGGATCGCAAAGACTACATGACTCTCGGCGAATCAAGCCATGATCGCGCAGCAACGGAAACGCTTGCGATCTTCTCACGGTATCCGGTCCCGGGCCGGGCGAAGACCCGGATGATCCCGGCGTTGGGGGCGGACGGCGCGGCGCGATTGCAGGAAGTCATGACGGGGTTCACGCTCCTGAATACCCGGG
>CAYRPR010000473.1:0-2336 GCA_964425945.1 uncultured Verrucomicrobiota bacterium
CTCCGTGGGTTGCGCGCTTTTTCAAGATGCCCGCACTGGTCGACCTTCTGCGCGTTCTCGCACTGGTTTTTCCCCTGCACGCGGTCTCGGTCGTGTCGCGTACGTTGATCCAGCGCTCGTTGAAGTTCCGGCACCTGGCGGGGATCGATGTGGCGGCCTATCTGCTGGGTTTCGGCGTGGCGGGCGTCACGATGGCGCTGTTGGGCTGGGGGCCGTGGGCGCTGGTGGCGGCGCATCTCTCGTACGCCGTGGTGCAGGCTTTGATCCTGTTTGCGGTTCAGCCGCACCGGCTGGCGCCGCAACTGGATCTGCGGGCCTTGAAGGAGTTGATCTGGTCGGCCGGCGGTTTCACGCTCACGGAAATATGCTCCTACGTGGCCCGCCGGATGGATAATCTGGTCGCCGGACGATGGCTCGGCTCGGATGCGCTCGGGGTGTACAGTCGTGCGCTCTCGATCTCGCAGGCGATGATCCGGTTCCCGGGGCAGGTGATGAACCGCGTCCTGTTCGCGTCGTTCGCGAAAGTCCAGCAGGACCGCGCGCGGCTGGCCCTCGTGTTCGGACGCGGTCTGGGCGTCATGAGCCTGCTGATGCTCCAAGTCTGCGTGACGACGTTGGTGCTGGCGGATGAACTGGTGTTGGTACTGCTCGGGGGACAATGGACGGAGGCGGTCATGCCCCTGCGTATTCTGGCCCTGGCCATGGTGTTCAGCATCCAGGGGCGCTTGTTCGGGATCATTGCGCGCAGTTGCGGCGATGTGTACCGGCTGGCGTTCCGTCAGGCGCTTTTTGCGACGGCCGTGTTCCTGGGGGCCTGGATCGGCCAGCGCTACGGCGTACGCGGTGTGGCGGCGGGCGTGTCGACGGCGATGCTGTTGCACGCCCTGATGGGGCTCCAGCAGTGTGTGAAGTTGCATGCGCTGAGCTGGAGGCGCTGGCTGGCGTTGACCTCGCAAGCGCTGGGGCCCGCGCTGGTCACGGCGGCGGTGATCGCACCGGCGGCGCATGGGCTTCGCGAATGGGGCTGTCACTCCGCGCTTACGCTTGTGATCGTGCTGGGTCTTGCCGCCGCCACATTCGCTTTGATACTACTGGTGGGTCCATCCCGCCTGGCCGGAAGCAACGGGGGATGGTGTCTGCACTATCTGAACACATACCGGCCGATCCCCGCTGTCAGGGATCGCGCGCGCGTATTGAAGAATGTCGGGAAAGGATGAGGCTGGTCGTTGCTCTTTAATTCATATACGTTCATCGGCTTTTTCACCATCGTCTATCTGCTGTACCTGGCGCTGGATCACCGGTGGCAGAATCGCCTGCTGTTGCTCGCGAGCCTGGTGTTCTACGGGTGGTGGGATTGGCGGTTCCTGGCGCTGATCCTGTTTTCCATTCTGCTCGATTTCGTGTGCGGCCTGAAGATCCACGGGACCGAATCGTCGCGCCGCCGGCGCGCGTGGCTGGTCGTCAGCCTGATCGGCAATCTCGGCCTGCTCGGCTTCTTCAAGTATTTCGACTTCTTCGTGGATTCCTTCATCAGCCTGACGGCGCTGGTGGGCCTGCAGGCGAACAAGCCGACACTGAACATCATCCTGCCGATCGGCATCTCCTTCTACACCTTCCAGACCTTGAGCTACACGCTGGACATCTACCGGAAGCGGATGAAGCCGACCACGAGTTTTCTCGATTTTGCGTTGTTCGTTTCGTTTTTCCCGCAGTTGCTGGCGGGCCCCATTGAGCGCGCCCGGAATCTCCTGCCGCAGATCCAGAAGCCCCGGGTCGTGACGCCGGACCTGATTCGCGAGGGGGTGCATCTCGTGGCGTGGGGCCTGTTCAAGAAGATGTTGCTGGCCGACAACATCGCGCCGATCGTGAATCACATCTTCTCCAACGCGGAAACCGCGTCCACGGCGGATGTCGTGCTCGCGGTGTACGCCTTCGGCATGCAGTTGTTCTGCGATTTCTCGGGCTATTCAGATATCGCGCGCGGCCTGGGCAAGATGATGGGCTTCAACATCATGATCAATTTCCGATTCCCGGAATTCGCCACGCGGCCCTCCGATTTCTGGGCGCGCTGGCATATCTCGTTGTCCACCTGGGTGCGGGATTATCTGTTCGTCGCGCTGGGCGCGAACCGGAAAAGCAATCTGCGCACCGCGTTTAATGTCATCCTGGTGATGACGGCGATCGGCTTGTGGCACGGCGCGGCCTGGACGTATGTGGTGTGGGGGTTCTACTTCGGCGTCATTCAGGCGGGTCATCTGCTGTTGCTCAACGTCCTGCCGCGCCGCAAGACCCGCACGCCGGCGCGCGAACGGCTGTCGTTCCTGGGCAATATGTTC
>CAYRPR010000474.1:0-2336 GCA_964425945.1 uncultured Verrucomicrobiota bacterium
TTCTTTGAGCCGGAACGAATCGGCGTGCTTGAATTGCGGGCATGGCGCGTCGCGCTCGGCGCGGTCGTGGGCGCCTCCCTGTCCGTCGCGGGCGCGATTCTCCAGACGCTCCTGCGCAATCCGCTCGCCGAACCCTATGTGCTGGGCCTGTCGGCGGGCGCGGGATTGGCGACCGCGTTCTGCATCATCCTCGGCGGCGTGACGCTGGGCGTATGGGTCCTGCCCGCCGCGGGATTCCTCGGCGCGATGATCAGCATGCTGATCGTGTACCGCCTCGCGCGCGCGGGCGCCGTGACCTCGCCGCATACGCTGATTCTCGCCGGAGTGATCTGGGGCGCCATCTGCGGCAGTTTCCTGATGTTCCTCGTCTCGCAGGCCACGGCCGAAGGATTACAGGCCGTCATGTGGTGGCTGTTGGGCGATCTGCAGGTGTACGATGTGCGGCTCGTGACGATGTCCTTCGTCCTGATGGCCGGGGCGTTTGTCGCCGTATCCTTTTTCGGGCGCAGTCTGAACGTACTCCTGCTCGGCGAAGAGACCGCCGCGCATGTCGGGCTGGATCCCGAACGGGCCAAGATCGTCCTGCTGATTCTCGCCTCCATCCTGACCGCCACGGCCGTCAGCGTGAGCGGGCTCATCGCCTTCGTCGGGCTGGTCGCCCCGCACGCCGCGCGCGCGCTGGTGGGCCCCGACCATCGCCGGTTGCTCCCCGTCGCCGCGCTGGGCGGCGCGGCGTTTCTCGTCTGGGCCGACGGCATCGGCCGGACCCTGCTGTTCCCGGTCGAAATCCCCGTCGGCGTGCTGACCGCCCTGACCGGCGGCCCGTTTTTCCTGATCCTGCTCAAACTGAAACAGAAAGAGATCTGGAAAGCGTGATGAGCAAACCCTGCGCAGTCGAACTGGATCGCGTCACCGCCGGGTACGGCGACCGGATGGTCCTGCGCGACGTGTCCTGCCGCCTGGACGCCGGCTCGTTCACCGGCATCATCGGACCCAACGGCGCGGGGAAAACGACCTGGCTACGCGTCGTCAGCGGATCCTTGCCCGCGCAATCGGGCGACGTGCGATGGGGCGATCGGCCGATGACCGGATACTCGATCCGCGAACGCGCGCAACATCTGGCGTTCGTGCCGCAGACTCTCGATGCGCCAGTTTCGTTCACCGTATGGGAATTTGTCGCCATGGGCCGCACGCCGTACGTCGCGGCGTGGAAACGATTATCCGGCGACGATCGCCGCGCCGTGGATCGCGCGATCGGGCAGATGGATGTCGGTCATGTCGCGGAACGGCCGTACGACGCCTTGAGCGGGGGCGAACAACAGCGGGTACGGGCCGCGATGGCGCTCGCGCAGGAACCGGAGATCCTGTTGCTCGACGAACCCACCGCGCATCTTGATATTAAACATGTCTGGCGTTTCATGGAATTGATTCATGACCTGAACCGGTCGCACGGCCTGACCATTGTATTGACCTCGCACGATCTCAATATCGCGTCGGAATTCTGCGACGATCTGATCCTGCTCAATCAAGGCGTCATCGAAGCTCGTGGCGCGCCCGGCGACGTGATCGAATCGGAGTTATTAAGCCGCGTGTACGATCATCCCATCTCCGTCACCCGTCCCGCCGCCGATCATCCCCCCCTCATCCGCCCCCGGCGACGGTAAGGTGCCTGTCCCCATCAGCCTGTGGCCCTCATGTGGAATCTGTTTGTAGGGCCGCCGTAAGGCGGTTGAACTGCCCAAGACGATCGCATCGCCTTACGGCGACCCTACATACGGAGGAGCAGATTTGCCGTAGAATACATCAATCCCTTGCAATACACACACTCAAGACGATCATTCCGCATAATACCGCTTGACGATAATAACGCGTTGCGTTATTGTATGCCGGTGATCAAGTCGTTTGCCTGCAAAGACACCGAAAAGCTATACCGGCGGGAGTATGCGCGCAAGCTGCCAGGAGACATTCAGCGGATTGCCATGAGAAAGCTGTGGATGATCGATGCGGCGCCGGACATCAGGTCGTTACGCGTCCCTCCCGGGAACCGCCTGGAGACACTTAAGGGCAGGCGACGGGGCCAGTACAGCATACGAATCAATGACCAGTGGAGAGTGTGTTTTCGATGGAAGGACGGTAATGCGCATGACGTAGAGATTGTGGATTATCACTAGGAGACGCTTATGAAAAAGAAAATGCCACCTATTCATCCCGGCGAAATTCTGGCCGAGGACTTTCTGGCGCCGCTTGGGATTTCCCAGTACCGATTGGCCAAGGACATCAGCGTCCCCGCGCGCCGGATCAATGAAATTGTTCATGGCCAGCGAAGTGTGACGGCC
>CAYRPR010000475.1:0-2329 GCA_964425945.1 uncultured Verrucomicrobiota bacterium
TGCGCAGATTACGGCCGATGTCCTGCGCGCCGGCAAGGCGGTGTTCGTCGAGAAACCACTCGCCATTGATGCCGTCGGGCTCGAGACCGTACGACGCGCCGTGGTGGAAACCGGTAATGAACGACTACAGGTCGGATTCAACCGGCGCTTTGCTCCACTGTGCCAGTCCGTTCGCGAAGCGTTCCGGCCACGGGCCGCTCCGCTCAACCTGATGTATCGCGTACACGCGGGTCCGGTCGACGCGTCATCCTGGTACGCTGATCCATCGGAAGGCTCGCGCTTTGTCGGAGAAGGCGGTCATTTCATCGATCTATTCAACTTCGTGCTCGGCCAACGCCCGGTTTCAGTTGTTGCGCGATGTACGAGGCCGGATCAACCGACCAAGGACGACCTGGAGAATATTCACGCCATCATCTCCTATGCCGACGGTTCCGTGGCCACCCTGCTCTACCTGACACAGGGCGGCCTTAAATTGCCGAAGGAACTGCTGGAAGTGCACGGCGCAGGCAAAAGCGCGCAACTGGACAACTTTGAAGCGGTATCACTGTTCACCGGCAGACACCGGAGCCGGACACGGGCGCGTTCACTGAACAAGGGGCAGAAGGAGGAGATGGATGCGTTTCTGGTTGCCCTGCTGAACGGCGGCGTCATGCCGGTATCGATCAACGACCTCATCGACACAACCCTGGCCACCCTCGCGGTTCAGCAATCCATCACCTCTGGACAACGAGTCGACCTCGCGGATCTTTGGGAGAATGGTTAATGGTTGATGGTTAATGGGAGGAAACGGGATCGCGTAACCATCAACCATGAACCATTAACCATCTCTTCATGAACCATCAACCCTCAACCATTAACCATCTGTCCTGGTACTGGAACCGACTTCGCGCCATGTCTCCGGGCGAGGCCCTCCAGCGGGTCGCATTCATCGCGCGGAAATTCGTCTGGCGCAGACGCGCCCACTGGCGCATCCCTGAGGCCAACGTCCATGTCATCGACCTCTGGCAGAGTCCCGCCGGACTGCGCCCGCCCGAACAACTGGTTCAACAGGCCGAACGCATGCTGGACGGCGATTATCAGTTCCTGAATGTCGCTACGCACGAACCTCGCACAGACTGGCATCTGGATCCGCAGACTGGCGTGCGCGCACCGGTCGAATTCGCGCTGGATATCAATTACCGCGATCCCGGTGTTGCCGGAAATGTGAAGAACATCTGGGAGAAGAACCGGCTTCATCATCTCACGCAACTGGCCGCCGCCTATGGAGCGACACACAGCAGTCGCTACGCGAAGGAAATCGAACGGCAGTTACAACTGTGGGTGGACGCCAATCCATTTCTACAGGGCGTGAACTGGACCAGCTCGCTGGAATTGGGCATTCGTCTAATCAGTTTCAGCTGGATCGAACGGCTGTTGCGGGAGTCGCCGGTACACGAACGCCTGTTCGGACGGGAAGGCCTGATGTGGCCCGTCATCTACCGCCACCAATGGCTCATCGCGCGAACCGGGTCCCGCGGCTCCTCGGCGAATAATCATCTGATCGGCGAAATGGCCGGCCTGTTCATTGCATCCACGGTATGGCCCTGTTTCCGCGAGACGGTTTACTGGCGGGAATTGTCGGCGCGCATGTTGGAGCGTGAGATCCGCGCCCAGACATTTCCCTGCGGACTGAACCGGGAACAGGCGTTTGGTTATCACCTGTTTGTGCTGGAATTCTTTCTGCTCTGCCACGTTGAAGCCGAACGCCATGCCCGCTCCTTCTCCGCCACGTATCGCGACATCCTGCGCCGCATGATCGAGATCATTCCGCAGGTCAGCGACCGGAATGGTCATCTGCCAAACTACGGCGACGGAGACGAAGGCATGGCGCTGCAATTGCGCCCGGATCACGCTTCGCGCATCTCCTGGTTGTTCCGCCTCGGACGCTCGTTGCTGGATGCCAATGTGGCGATGGGTGACGACGAGGACGGGCGCTTCATGGCCGGCCTGATCTGGCCGGAGAGCCTGCATGTGCCGGACGCAACTATCCCGCCATCCGGAACGATCGGATTTAAGGATGCCGGACTCTTTGTACTGGCGGCCCATCGGGGCGCCGCACGGGAACTGTTCTGTGTAGCCGATGCCGGTCCGCTGGGATACACATCGCTCGCCGCGCATGGACATGCGGACGCGCTCGCCTTTACACTGAACGTCGGGGGAACGCCCGTCATCGTCGATCCCGGCACACATGCCTATCATGCGGATCCAACATCCCGCTCCTATTTCCGGAGCACGGCGGCGCATAACACCGTGCGGGTCGATGGGCAGGATCAATCCGTCGCCGGCGGGA
>CAYRPR010000476.1:0-2326 GCA_964425945.1 uncultured Verrucomicrobiota bacterium
GTGCAGGATCTGGCGGACATCAGCCGGATGCTCGGCGCGGCGGATGAGCGCGCGCTGGACCGGACTCGTAGCGTGGTCGCCAGGCACCGACCCGTGGACGTCGATGACCTTGAAAGCCTCATCCGGCTGGGCAAGCTCGAGTACGAAGACCAGCGATAAGTCCAGATCATCGGGCCAAGTCGTTACATCTATTTCAGATGATACCTCATGCAGTGCGAGCCAGTTCCGAATTTCCTGTAAAGCGCTTTACAGGGCCGAACATGCGGGATATGTTTACATATCCGAGGTGAGAATCATCGCGCGTGCTTTTCAAACACACCATAGACCGACGGCGGCTATATCGCTGTAGCGTGGCATTGGCCATGGCCCTCCTGTTAAGTGGAGCGGGCGATACGTTTGCCCAATCCTCCCGATTCCCCGGCCAGCTCGGATCCTTGGTCTACTCCAACGGCGTGACGTTCCGGACCTGGGCGCCGAATGCGAACAATGTCCGCGTGCGAGGCGATTTCAACGGCTGGGGTCACACCACGCTCGTCAATGAAGGCGGCGGCACGGGATACTGGTCCGTCGATATCAACGGCGCTCAGGCCGGACAGGAATATCAATACCGCATCAACAATTTCCAGACCCTGCGCCGCGATCCGCGCGCGCGCCGCGTGGTCAACTCGGCCGGCAACTCGTTCATCTACAATCCCACCAACTTCAACTGGGGTGATACCCCGATTCCCGAACCGTGGCGCAATGACGCGGTGATATACCAGATGCATGTCGGCACGTTCAACGGCGAGGACTGGTTGCCCAACACGTTCGACAAGGCGATCGAACGATTGGACCATGTCCGCGATCTTGGGATCAATGCGATCAAGGTCATGCCGATCAACGAATTTGCCGGCAACTTCAGTTGGGGATACAATCCGGCGGATCTATTCGCCATCGAAAGTTCGCTGGGCGGCCCCGACGCCTTCAAGCGATTTGTAAAAGCCTGTCACCAACGCGGCATCGCGGTGTTCGTGGACGTGGTGCACAATCACTACGGCCCGTCGGACCTGGATCTGTGGCAGTTCGACGGATGGAGCCAGAACAACCTCGGCGGCATTTACTTTTATAATGACGGCCGTGCGCACACCCAGTGGGGTTCCACGCGGCCCGATTTCGGCCGGTCGCAGGTCCGCGAGTTCATTCGCGATCAGATATTCATGTTCGTGGATGAGTATCGGGTGGGCGGGTTCCGCTGGGATTCGGTGTACAACATCATCAACACCGACTGGGGCGCCAATGTGGACGGCCGCAACATGCTGACGAACATCAACTGGGAACTGTCGCAGGTCCATCCGCACGTATTCCGCATCGCCGAGGATCACGCGTTTGATTTCGATATGAAATTCGAGAGCCAGTGGGACGTGGGTTATCGCTGGGGCCTGCACGGACAGGTGACCACGTCGTCGGACGCCAACCGAAATATGAACACGGTTAAGGGCCTGCTGGACGGTTGGCCCGGCCATCACCGGGTGGTTTTTTCCGAGGCGCACGATTACATCGCACGCAATCATAATCGGAGTCGCATCCCGTCGGAGATCGACGGCGGCGATCCCTACAGCATCTGGGCCCGCAAGCGCGCCCTGCTGGCCGCCGGCATCGTGATGACCACCCCGGGCATCCCGATGATTTTCCAGGGGCAGGAGATGAATGAGACCCTGGCATTTCACGACGATACCGCGATCCGCTGGTGGCATACGAACACCTACGCGGGGATTGTCAGGGCCTACACCGATCTTATTCACACGCGCCGCAATTTGCGCGGGGGCGCGCAGGGATTGAAGGGGGCCGGCGTCAACGTCCATCACGTCAACAATGCCGACAAGGTGATCGCCTACATCCGCTGGGACGCGGGCGGTCAGACCGACGATGTGGTCGTCATAGCGAACTTTTCCAGCACGTAATTCACCAACAACAACTACGAGATCGAATTCCCGTCGGCGGGCACCTGGTACAGCCACTTCAACAGCGATTCGAGTTCCTATGCCGCCGATTTTGAGGATATCGGTCCCACGCAGGTGGAGGCGTCGGGCAGTCCGGCCACCGCGAATGTCAACATGGGCCGGTACAGCCTGCAGATCTTCTCCAAGGAACCGCCGACCGGCATCGGGCTGGTGACCTTCGATCCGCCCGCGCCGAGCGGCTGTGTGGACGTGGTCATTGCCTTTAATCCAACGAACGGCCCCCTGCAGGGCGCGACGAATGTGGTCATGTTCATGGGACGGAACGGCTGGCAGGACTCCGAAGACATCCCCATGATCGATCACGGGGACGATACGTGGGGCGTGAC
>CAYRPR010000477.1:0-2319 GCA_964425945.1 uncultured Verrucomicrobiota bacterium
TCGCGAATCGCTTCCAGCAGGCGATCGGAGATATCCTCGGCGACAAACCAGCCGTCGCGGACGTCCATCTCCAGGTGCCGGCCGTATCGCGCCCGGCCGACCGGCTCGGCGTGGCAGACCTGCTCGATGGCGCCCTCCGGGCCGAGGATTTCCGTGTGCGTCGCGCGCGTCCCCCAGATGAATACCAGGTGATCCAGGATCACGGGCCATGAGTCGGATTCGCGTTGCGCCCGATCCGGCGCGGCTTCCGGCTCGGCGGGAGCAACGGCCCAGGCCCGGTCGCCGGGGTCGATCCAGACGTCGGGATAGAAATCCGCGTAGCGGTTATGCGTCACGCGCGCCCATGCTTCTACCGCTGACGTGTCGGGATTGAAACGTCCGATATGGATCTCGACATCGGGACCGCCGCCGCGGATGTTGTTGCCGCCGGAGCGAATCTTGTACGGGCCGGTCATGGTCATGTAGCGCGGATGGTTGCTCCATCGCGGGTGATAGACCTCGTGACCGTCTATACCCGGCGCATGGTTGATATGGACCTGCCATCGTTTCTCCGTGCGGGCATCGGCCATCAGCACATTGCGATGGGATCCGTCGAAGTACCAGAAGGTGTACGAGTTGTCCGGCGCCAGCGCCGTCCAGCAACCCCGTCCAAGACGTTTCAGGCGACCGTTGGGCAGGGTGGCCACGCCGCCTTCGGGCCAGGGGAACACGCCCGACGCGCGCGTTCCGTCAGCGGACAACTGGAAATTGTCCGCGCCGACCGGTGTCCGGTTCCAGATCAGCTCCTGTTGATCGGGCGCATCGATCGGCATGCGGTAAACGGTCCGGTACGGATCGCCTCGTCGGTCATCGCGGTCCCGCCCGACGTAGATCCATTCCACGCCGGTTTGCGGATCGAGCCAGACGGCCAGCGCCATGCCGTCGGTCAGTCGGCGGCGTCCGGTTCCGTCCCAGCCGACCAGGAAGACACGGCCGCGATCATAATCGGAATAGATGATGCGGTCGCCGCGGGGGGTGATGAGCGGTTTGGAGAAATTGGCGGGGCCGGGCAGAATGACGCGCTCGCCCCGTCCGTCCCGGCTGTCGTATCCCATCAGACGCAGCCGGTTGCCGCGCGCGAAGACGTCCGTGAGTTCCTCGGTGTCCTGTACCCAGACCACGCGGGTATGCGCCTGCGTCAGGTCTTCGACCGACCGGCCGGTTTGCCGCGCGTGACGGGACTCCTCCGACGCGCAGGCGGTGACCGCGACGAGGATCATGGCGAGAATGCCTCTTCCACACTTCATATCTATGCACATCCTATCCCGGCGGGTCGTGTCGATCCATATCTTTGGCGGGGGAAGGTTTCGCTTTGCGCAATCCGCTCAATTCGTATATAGAATGCCGAACCAATCAATTCGTTCAAGAAAACAGGGGGTTATGAAACTTTCCATTGTGATTCCGGTGTATAACGAGGCGGCGACGCTGGAGCGCCTCGTGGACAAGGTCAACGGGGTCGAAGTGGGTCTCGACAAGGAGATCGTGCTGGTGGACGACTGTTCGAAAGACGGCACACGCGATGTCATGAAGAAGTTGGAAACGGTCCATCCCGACTGGAAATTCGCATATCATGAAGTGAACCAGGGCAAGGGCGCCGCCCTGCGCACGGGCTTCAAAGCGGCGACCGGCGATCTGGTGATCATTCAGGATGCCGACCTCGAATACGATCCCAATGAGTATCCCAAACTGATTGCGCCGATTCTTGATGGCCATGCCGATGTCGTCTACGGGTCGCGCTTCATCGGCGGCGGACCTCATCGCGTGGTCTATTACTGGCATTATCTGGGCAACAAGTTCCTGACGACCCTGTCCAACATGATGACCAATATCAACCTGACCGACATGGAGGTCTGTTACAAGGTCTTCAAGAAGCAGGTGCTGGACAGCGTGACTTTGCACGAGAATCGTTTCGGATTCGAGGTGGAGATCACCGCCAAGGTCGCGCGCGGCCCGTGGGTGATCTACGAAGTGCCGATATCCTACTACGGCCGGAGCTACGCCGAAGGCAAGAAGATCACCTGGAAAGACGGTTTCCGGGCCATCTGGTGCATTATCAAGTATCGATTTGTCTGAATGCGCGCCCGGTTGATTCCCCATGAAGAAACCACCCGTTGATGTCCTGCGCGCGACGTTGATCGCGCTCCTCCTGGCGGGCGCGGCCGCCCGGATATACGGATCATGGTGCCTGCGCCATCAGCACAACATGGATGCGGGTGTGGTGGCGATCATGGCGAAGCATATCGCCGAGGGGCGCGAGTTTCCCGTATTCTTCTATGGCCA
>CAYRPR010000478.1:0-2314 GCA_964425945.1 uncultured Verrucomicrobiota bacterium
GCCCTCGGCGTCGTGCAGTCGCGCGAACAGATCCATGTCATGGCCGAAGCGACGATCAAGATGTTCGGCTATCTGAAGACGATTCTGGACAAACCGGGCGGATTCCCGGAACTGGAGGAAAAACTGTTCCGGCGCGAGCAGATCCTTGATCAAATGCAGAAAGAGGTCGTGCTGTTCCTCGACCGCCTGCTCGCCGGCGAAGTGCCGCACAACGTGGCCGAAGAAGCGCGCCGCCAGGTTCGTATGGCCGATGAATACGAGTCACTGAGCGATTACCAGGCCAACGTACTGAAGGGCCTCATCAAACTGCGCAAGAACGATCTGGAGATCAGTCCCGAGGGCCTGAACGATCTGAAGCAACTGCATCACGAGGTAACGGAGTACGTGCTGATGGTCAACCGCGCGCTCCATGAACGCGACCGCGCCATCATGACCCGTGCGCGCTCCGACGGCGAGAACGTCACGCGCGTGATGAAGGAAATCCGCAAACGCCATCTACAGCGATTGAGCGAAAAGAGCATACCGCCGCTCAAGAGCCTGATTTACATGGACCTGCTGAACCACTATCGCCGCATGAAGGATCACGCGTTCAACGTGGCCGAGGTGATCGCGGGGGAGAAGTAGAAGAAGTGTTCAGTGTTCAGTGTTCAGTGTTCAGGGTTCAAGGTTGCGCGTTCGATGAATCTCTTCCCTCCTCCTCCCCTCAGGTTGCCGCGTCGCCGCCCTGTTTCGCGTCTATTCGCGTTAATGCGCGGTTCAATTCGCTTTCTTCCTTCCCTCTATCCGTGTTTATCCGTGTCCATCCGTGGTTCATCTTCTCTTCACTCGGGTTTCAGCCCTCCGCCCTCCTCTTGACCCTTACTCCCGGCTGGTATATCGTGCCCCTTTCTTGTGCACTCGTAGCTCAATTGGACAGAGCATCTGACTTCGGATCAGAGGGTTACAGGTTCGAGTCCTGTCGAGTGCGCCAGTTCCATCAGTGAGCGGGGAACACAATGGTTCGTCTTGCATGGAAACCGGATCAGACGCCTCCCGATCTCCAGGACGGGCTCGCGGCGCTGGCGGAAGCATTCCCCATCAGTCCGTCCGCCGGACCCGATGCGATGCAACTTGTATTCACGCCGGGCGGTGGCGAAGGTCGACTCGAAGTCCGTTGCGGAGATGGCGAGGCCGAGATCATCTATGACGAACCGGCCCGCGCCTGGCGCGCCCTCGGCGCCCTGCTCGCCGGCCTGGCCAAGTCGGGCGACCCCTATGTCGAGCACACGCCGTTCCGATCGCTCGGCGTCATGATCGATTGTTCCCGTAATGCGGTCATGAAACCCGACACGCTCCGCGCCTGGATGCGGCGCCTCGCCCTGTTCGGATACAATCAGGTGATGCTGTACACCGAGGACACCTACGAACTGCCCGGCGAGCCGTATTTCGGCTATCTGCGCGGACGCTATACGGCCGAGGATCTGCGCGAACTCGACGCGTATGCGGCGCGTCTCGGCATGGAAATGGTCGGTTGCATCCAGACGCTCGGCCACCTGGAGCAACCGCTCAAATGGTCCGCCTATTGGGATATCAAGGATACCCCATCGGTCCTGCTGGCCGATTACGGCCCGACGTATGACTTGATCGAAAAGATGATTGCGCAATTCGGTTCCTGCCTGCGCAGTCGCCGGCTGCACATCGGCATGGACGAGACACACGATCTCGGGCGCGGACGCTTCATGGACCGGTTCGGCTATCAGCGCGGTTACGACATCTTCAACCGCCACCTCGCGCGCGTGGTCGATATCTGCAAACAACACGGCATCCGGCCCATGATCTGGTCGGATATGTACTTCCGCTTGGGCAGCGCGACCGGAGGCTATTACGATCCGGCCTGCGTGATTCCCGACGATGTGCGCCGCGCGATCCCGCGCGACGTGACGCTGGTCTACTGGGACTACGAGCACGATCAGCCCGCGGTCTATGCCGACTGGATTGCCCGCCACCGGGATCTCGGCTTCGAGCCGGTCATGGCGTCCGGGATCTGGACCTGGGGCGGTCATCTCTGGTACGGGCATGAGCGCACGGATGCGAACCTGCCGCCTTGCGTGCGGGCGTGCAAAGAGAGCGGCTTGAAGGAAATCTTCTTCACGATGTGGGGCGACGATGGAGCCTATTGCGAATACGATTCCGCCTGGGCCGGTATCGCGCAGGCCGCGGAATTGAGTTTCGGCGAAGACACAACCCATCGGTCGGCCCGCTTCGCGGCGCTATGCGGCGCCCCGTATGAAATCGTCACCGCGGAATCGGCGATACAGACGCGGATCAACGCCGG
>CAYRPR010000479.1:0-2295 GCA_964425945.1 uncultured Verrucomicrobiota bacterium
TGCAACCGTAGCCCCAATATGCTTTATTCGTCACCGAGTATGGCGGTTTTAACGAAGTTCAAGAGACCCCGCCATGAAGTAGAACCTCGCGTTGCTCGGTTCACTTCATGGCGCGGCCGGCGCACGACGAGATTCCACGTCAGGGCGGATTCTGGATTCATGAGCAAAAAGCGGCATGCGCATCGAAGACGGCACAGAAAACATCGTTCCCATCCCCAGGGCGTGCCGCCGGGCTCCATCATCATCGATCCGGAATCGCCCAAACCCGCCATCCACCTGATGGCGTTCACACCGGAGAAATACACCGAAACCGATATCACCGACCTCGACCAGATCGCCCGTTATCTCAACGAATGGACGGTGACCTGGGTCAACGTGGACGGACTCGGCGACGAGCAGATCATCCGCAAGATCGGCGACATATTCAAACTGCACCGCCTCGCCCTCGAGGACGTGGTCACGGTCACCCAGCGCCCCAAGGTGGACCTCTACGGCGACCACATCTACATCGTCGGACGGATGATCACGCGCCGATTCGATTTCGAGACGGAACAGGTCAGCATCTTCCTCGGCAGCAACTTCGTCCTGACGTTCCAGGAGACGCGTGGCGATTGCCTTGATCCGATCCGCAACCGCATCCGCAAGAAACTGGGCCGCGTCCGTGATGCGGGCGCCGATTATCTCGCCTACGCGCTCCTCGACACGATCATGGATGACTATTTCCCCGCCCTGGAAGAATTCGGCGAGCGTTTGGAATCGCTCGAAGACGAAATCCTCGACCGACCCGCGCCGGACATCCTTGCGCGGGTACGAGCCGTCAAACGCGATTTACTGGGCATGCGCCGCGCCGTATGGCCCCAGCGCGAGGCGATCAACGCGCTGATGCGCGATCCCCTGCCCCATATCACCAACGAAACCCGCATCTATCTGCGCGACTGCTACGACCACGTCATCCGCGTCATGGACCTGACCGAAAGCCACCGGGAACTGAGCTCGGACCTGATGGATGTCTACCTGTCGTCGCTCAGCAACCGGATGAACGAGATCATGAAAACGCTGACCGTGATCGCGTCCATTTTCATCCCGCTGACGTTCATCGTCGGCATCTACGGGATGAATTTCGACATCGAATCGTCGCCGCTGAACATGCCGGAGCTGTACTGGTACTGGGGTTATCCGGCGGTGATGATCTTCATGCTCGTCCTGGCACTGGGCATGCTCTGGCTGTTCACGCGCAAGGGTTGGGTCACATGGGGGCGGTATTCCAGGACGGTCCTGCCGGAGGCTGGAGGCACGGACGAATCGTTGCCAGGCAGGGCGAAGCCTCCGGCTGCGCCGTGATTGCAGCTCACCGGGACGGTTCGCCCCACCTTTCCCCCCCGTTGACATCCCGGCGCCAAATCCCTACTTTCCCGTCATGCAACTTCCACCCGATTATCACACGCATAACCGGCTCTGCAAACATGCCGAGGGGGTACCGGCGGATTATGTCCGTGCGGCCGTCGAGCGCGGTCTGCCGGAGATCGCGCTGACCGATCATTGCCCCACCAACGACGGATTCGGCATCGATCACCGGATGAGCCTGGAGGAATTTCCCGTATATCTGGATTGGTGTCGCGAGGCCGCTCAGATCGACGGCATTTCGGTTCTGTTCGGCCTCGAAGCGGATTATTACCGGGGATGCGAACGATTCCTCGCGCCGTTCCTGGAACAGCATCCCTTCGATCTCATTCTCGGGTCGGTCCACTTCATCGATTACTGGGCCAAGGACCGCGCGAAGCGCGCGCTGTCGGGCCGGCAGGATCCGGAGGTAATCTGGAAGGACTATTTTGCGCTGATCGGCGAGCTGGCTCGTACCGGCTTATACGACGTGGTGGGGCATTTCGACCTGCCCAAACGGTACACGCGCCAGATGACCGAAGCCGAACTGGGCGATCTGGCCTTACCGGCGTTGGACGCCGTGGCGGAAGCGGGCATGGCCATCGAGATCAACACGTCCGGCTGGACGCATTCGGTCGACGAATCATACCCCTCCCTGCCGATTCTCCGATGGGCCCGCGAGCGGGATATCGGACTCGTATTCGGTTCCGACGCCCATTCCGCCGATCGCGTCGGTGACGGATTCGAGCGCGCCATGAAACTCGCGATAGAAGCCGGTTATACCTATTCCCTTCGGTACGACAAGCGGAAGGCCGGCGCTGTGCCTTTGCCGCCGATTGAGGAGAAGACGTAACCGCAAAGATGTAAGCGTCACGCCAAGCCTCTCTTGCTGATCTATGTATAGGCGTCATAGCG
>CAYRPR010000480.1:0-2291 GCA_964425945.1 uncultured Verrucomicrobiota bacterium
TCGTCGTTCACGGACACACAAATATGTCCCGGAAACCCGCGATAGCCGTAGAACGCGCTCTTGGCCCCGAACCCGGCTATCAGATCCTGCGCATACTCATCCAGTTCGAGCGTGGTGACGCCGGGCTTGATCGCCGCGGCCACTTGATCGCGCACGGATGCGGCCATCCGGCAACTGACCCGCATCTGCTCGATTTCTTCCGGCGTCTTGATGATGATCATCGTCCGGCCGACGCCCCTTTCAGCGCGGCCAGGATGACATCCATGGTGTGCTTCCGATCGGTTGCGTTGATCCGGCGCAGGGCCTTCTTCTTCTCGTAGTAATCGATCAGGCTGGCGGTTTGCTTCTCGTACACGTCGAGTCGATTCAACACGGTTTCGGCGTTATCGTCCGCCCGCTGATACAACTCGCCGCCACAGGCATCGCAGACGCCTTCCACCTTGGACGGGATGTTCGTGATGTGATAGACGGCGCCGCACTTACGGCAGATGCGCCGGCCGGCGATCCGGTTCACCAGGGTCTGGCGATCGACTTCCAGCAGAAAAACATGTGACAGCCGGCCGGTATCGTTTCTGGAAAAGAACCGGTCCAGCAATTCCGCCTGCTCGGTCGTGCGCGGGAATCCGTCGAAGATGTATTTCGCGTCCGCGGCGCCCTTCTTCAGGCGGTCCTCAACCAGGCGCATGATCACGTCGTCGGGGACCAGCTCGCCCTTGTCCATGTAGGTCTTGGCCTCCCGGCCCACGGGGTGCTCCGAACGGATCGCCTCGCGCAGCATGTCGCCCGTGGAAAGATGGATCAGGTCGGTCGCCTGGACCAGATCGTCGGCGGTTGTGCCTTTGCCGGAACCGGGCGCCCCCAGCAAGATAATCGCTTCCAGCATGATCGCCTTATCTCCTCGAACGCAGTCGACCCTTCTTCAAAAATCCATCGTAGTGGCGCGTCAACAAATGAGACTCTATTTGGCGCATGGTATCAAGCATAACGCCCACAATAATCAGCAGGCTGGTGCCGCCGAAGAACTGGGCCACGATCCACGGAATGCTCAACTGCTGGGCCAGAATCATCGGGATCATCGCGATGACCGTCAGGAAGACGGCGCCGGCCAGCGTGATCCGCGTCATGGTGCGGTCCAGGAATTCGGCCGTCGGCCGGCCGGGCCGGATGCCCGGCACATAGCCGCCGTACTTCTTCAGGTCATCGGCGATCTGGATCGGCTTGAACTGGGTGGCGACCCAGAAATAGGAGAAGAACAGGATCATCATCGCGTAGATGAAGTTGTACCAGAAACTGCCGAAATAGAGCGCCGCGCCCAGCCGCTTGAACACCTCGCCGGGCATCATGCTGAAAATCTTGGCCGGGAACATCAGGATCGCCTGCGCGAAGATGATGGGCATGACGCCGGAATAGTTGACGCGCAGGGGCATGTAGGTGCTCTGCCCGCCATAGACCTTGCGCCCCACGACGCGCTTGGCGTACTGAACCGGGATCTTGCGCTGCGCCTGCGTCACGGCCACCGTCCCGGCGATGACCAGGAACAGCATGGTCAACAGCAGGATCATGTGATAAATACTGAACTGCGCGACGCCTTCATACGGCCGGAACATGTTATAGCCGGCCTGGATGGCGCCGGGCAACTGGCTGATGATGCTGATCGTGATGATCAGCGAGATGCCGTTGCCGATCCCCCGTTCCGTGATTTGCTCGCCCAGCCACATCAGGATCATCGTGCCCGTGGTCATGGTGATCACCGCCATGATGCGGAAGCCCATGCCGGGGAACAGCACGATCTGGCCGGGGATGCCGAGCGACTCGGGATTCTCCATGACGACCGCCAGCGCGTACCCCTGCACCAGACACAACAGCAGGGTCAGGTAACGCGTATACTGCGTGATCTTCTGGCGGCCGGTATCGCCTTCGCGGGCGAGGCGCTCCAGCGTCGGCACGATGGCCGTCATCAACTGGATGATGATGGACGCGCTGATGTAGGGCATGATGCCGAGCGCGCCGATGGCGAAATTTTCCAGCGCGCCGCCGCTGAACATGTTGTAGAAGCCCATGAACGTCCCGCCGGCCTGTTGCTGAAGCTGCGCGATGAACGTGCGCAGGGCAATGGCGTCGACGCCGGGGACGGGGATCGCCGCTACAATGCGGCAGATGAAGACCAGGCCGAACGTGAACAGGATGCGCTGTCTGAGTTCCGGTATCTTGAAGCTGTTGGTGAACGCGGATAACATAGGGACAACATCATGGGTAGCTAGCGAATCACTTCACAAGCACCGCCGGCGTCC